>JAGRKY010000433.1 GCA_020442095.1 Bauldia sp. | reverse complement strand
CCGGGGCCGTATTCGCGGCGGTTCACCGGGCTCTTCGGCCGGCCCCAGATATTCTCGCCGAGACGGCGGTCGATCTTGTATTTCGCCGAAGCGCGCTTGGTCATCGCATAATCCCTTCACATTCGGGTTTAGGCGCCCTCCTCTGCCGTTCCTTTCGGGGACCGGCCGACAGGAATCGGGAGGCAAGCACCTCCGCGCATTCCACGGGTCGCATGGAAAACACCGCGGCCGACCTCATGGCCGGCCCGGCGCGGGAGGGTCATACTGCCCCCGCCTGCCGCTGTCAAACCGGCATCGAACCGGTTCAGGCGAGGAACCGGACACCGAGGCCGAGGAGACCGCATAGCCCGAGCGTCGCGACGATGCCAAGCCTGAGGCGGAACAGCGCGACCATGGCGACGAGCATCAGCGCGACGGCGACGGGATCGACCGTCGACCACACCGGCCAGGCCGGGCTTGCCGGGCCGAGGTCCAGCACACCCACCTCGCGGAAGAGGACATGGAGGCCGAGCCACAGCGCGAGGTTGAGGATAACACCGACCACCGCCGCGGTGATCGCCGACAGCGCCCCGGAAAGGCCGACATTACCGCGGAGCCGCTCGACATGGGGCGCGCCGAGGAAGATCCACAGGAAGCAGGGAACGAAGGTCACCCAGGCCGTCAGGATGCCGCCGACCAGCCCGGCCAGCACCGGGTCGAGGCCTGTTTCCGCCCGGAAGGCGGCAATATAGCCGACGTAAGAGAGGACAATGATCAGCGGCCCGGGCGTCGTTTCCGCCAGCGCCAGCCCGTCGAGCATCTCGCCGGGAGCGAGCCAGCCGAAGGACGAGACCGCCGCTTCGGCGACATAGGCAAGGACCGCATAGGCGCCGCCGAAGGTGACCACCGCCAGCCAGCTGAAGAAGAGCGCGAGCTTCGGATAGATGCCGTCCCACCCGCCGACCAGCCCGAAGGCGAGGATCGGCGCGACCCAGAGCGTGCCCCAGACCAGGATCACCCGGAGCGGACCGCCATGCGGCGGGAGCGATGCCTCGGCGAGGATGTCGACCTTCCCGTCGCCCGGCTGCTTGCGCGCATACAGATAGCCGGCAAGCCCGGCGGCAACCACGATCAGCGGGAACGGCACGTGGAAGACGTAGATCGCGACAAACGCCACCGCCGCGAGCGCGACGGCGAACGGCCCCTTCAGCGCCCGCCTGCCGATCCGGATCACCGCCTCGACAACGATGGCAAGCACCGCCGCCTTGAGCCCGAAGAACACGCCGGCGAGCCAGCCGGTGTCCTGATAGAGCGCGTAGAGCGTCGACAGTGCGAGGATGACCGCAAGCCCCGGCAGGACGAAGAGCGTGCCGGCGACGATGCCGCCGCGCGTGCCGTGGAGCAGCCAGCCGACATAGGTGGCAAGCTGCTGCGCCTCCGGCCCCGGCAGGAGCATGCAGAAGTTCAGCGCGTGAAGGAAACGCGGCTCGGAGACCCAGCGCCGCTCCTCGACCAGCATCCGGTGCATGAGGGCGATCTGGCCCGCGGGGCCACCGAAGGACAGGAGGCCGATGGTCGCCCAGACCTTCGTCGCCTCGCCGAAACCCGGATGGGCCCGCGCCCCGTCACCACTTGCAGCCATCCCGCTCTCGCCGCTCCGATCAGGCCGATATCGCCCCCCTCGGAGGCGGCAAACTAGGCACCGATTGTGACGACCATATTCGGGCCGCGGCCGACGGCGGGCTAGCCGAGCTCGGGCGGCGGCGTCGACAGGCCAAGTCGCCTCAGCATGTCGCTCAGCGCCTCAGGCCATGGCTGCCCCGAGGTCAGGAAGGCCTGGCCGCCGCCCTCGGTCCCGCGCGTGCTGTCGCCAGCCACCGCGACCACGCGCCGGGCGATGGCCGAGGCCGGGTCGATCCACTCCACCGGCCACGGCGCCAACCGGTCGAAATGGGCGCGCAGGAACGGATAATGGGTGCAGGCGAGAACGATGATGTCCGTACGCCGGCCCTCCTTGCCCTTGACGAAGGCGGGTGCGATTTCGGCGAAGATCGTCGCGTCGTCGACCGGCTCGCCGCGCATGTAGGCCTCGGCGATCGGCGCGAGATTCGATGAGCCGACGAGGCGCACCGCGCAATGGCCGGCATAGCTCTCGATCAGGGCCCGCGTGTAGTCGCGCTCCATGGTGCCGGGCGTCGCCAACACGCTGATCATCTCCGACCGGGTGCGCTCCGCCGCCGGCTTGATCGCCGGCACCGTCCCGACGAAGGGAATCGTGAAACGCTCGCGCAGCACCGGCAGGACAAGCGTCGACGCGGTGTTGCAGGCGATCACCACGGCATCGGGCTTGAAATGCTCGATCAGCTCGCCGACCAGCGTGACGACATGCTCGCTGAGCTCGCCTTCCTCGCGATCGCCATAGGGAAAGCCGGCATCGTCGGCGACGTAGATGATCTCGGCGGCCGGGATGGCCCGGCGAATCTCGATCGCCACCGAGAGGCCACCGATACCGGAATCAAAGACAAGCAGACGGGTCATTCGGCAACATCAAGGAGCTTCAACGCTTTCCCCTCCCCGATCGCTGGTCACGAGCCCGTCCGCGGTCTCCCGAGGCCGGGTCGGGCGCTTCTCGAGAGCGGCGATCACGCCACGCAGCGTCCGCACTTCCTGCTCGGAGAGATGCGCGCGATTGAGAATCGTACGCAGTCCCTCGACCATATGCTGTTTCTTCTCCGGCGGGCGGAAAAAGCCGGCATTGTCCAATGCGTCTTCGAGATGGGTAAAGAGACGGAAAAGATCGTCTTTCGGCGCCGGCTCCTGGGTGACCGAGAACGGCAACCCTGCCTCGCCATCGGCCAGTCCCGACAACCGCCATTCGTAGGCGGTCAGCAGCACCGACTGGGCGACGTTGATCGACGAAAAGGTCGGATCGACGGGGAAGGTCAGGATCTCGTCGGCAAGCGACAGGTCGTCGTTGGTGAGGCCGGCCCGCTCGGGGCCAAAGAGGATGCCGGTCCTCACGCCCTTGCCGGCAAGGGCGCGGAGCCGGGCGGCGGCCTCGCGCGGCCCGACCACCGGCTTGGCGACCTCGCGCGAACGCGCCGTCGTCGCATAGACGAAGGCAAGATCGGCGACCGCCTCGGCGGCCGAGCCGAAGACGCGGGCCGCATCGATGACATGGTCGGCGCGGCTCGCCGCGGCGCGCGCCTTGTCGCTCGGCCAGCCGTCGCGGGGGTTGACCAGGCGAAGGTCGACGAGGCCGAAATTCGCCATTGCCCGCGCCGCGGTGCCGATATTCTCTCCGAGCTGCGGCGCCACCAAAATGATCGCCGGACGGCCAGTCTCACCCTCGATGTCTGTCATAGACGGTTCCTAGCCGATCGCCGGACCGGACGCCACAGGAACGGCGGTCAAATCCGTGGGTGCCAGCAGAAGCCCACATGGAGTAATCTCCCGGCGTCGCGAGTCGTGAAGGAGAAGGGGCCCATGACCGACGCATCCATGACACTCAACGCCGCCGAGAACATCCGCAAGCACTGGGGCTGGT
>JAGRKY010000035.1 GCA_020442095.1 Bauldia sp. | reverse complement strand
CAGACTGCGCCACGCTCCGGCCGGGGCGGACTATAGATGATCTTTCTCAGGATTGAAGGGCGTTTTTCGCCCCTGCGCCGCTTTATCCGGCCTGATCGAGCAGCCGTTTGCATTCGAGAAGCTCCGCCAGCGTCCCCTCGAGTATCTTGATCTCCTGCGTCGACAGCCCCGCGGCCACCGGCTCGGCGGCGGGATGTCGTCTTGGCTGGGGTTGGGGCTGAGGCTGAGGCTGAGGCTGGGACCGCGGCTCTGGCGGGCGTTCCACCGCCGCCCGCGGCTGCTCCCGTTCGACCGGAGGCCGCGCAGGCTTCGCGAAGGTCGGTTCGACCCGCTCCCGCTCAGTCTCCCCTCGCCCGCCGCGGCGCGGCTGCTCGTCGCGCTGGGCGACGGTGGCAGCGGCCGTATCGGCCAGGCCTTCGCCCTCGAATTCGCCACGCCCGGCGGCAATGACGAAGCGCGGCCCCTGTTCCTTGAGGATGCGCTGGACGCCGCGGATGGTGTAGCCCTCGCCATAGAGCAGGAAGCGAATCCCGCGCAGCAGGTCGACGTCGTCGGGGCGATAGTAGCGCCGGCCGCCGCCGCGCTTCATCGGCTTGATCTGGTTGAAGCGCGTCTCCCAGAAGCGCAGCACATGCTGCGGCAGATCCAGGTCGTCAGCGACTTCGCTGATTGTGCGGAATGCGTCGGGACTCTTCGCCACCGTCATCCTCGCGCGCCGGTCGGAGCCAGGCTACTCGTCGTCCGAATCCAGCTCTATCCCTCCATCGACGAGGGCGCCGTTGATCTTGTCCTTGAGCACGTTGCTCGGCTTGAACACCATCACCCGCCGCGGCGAGATCGGCACTTCCTCTCCGGTCTTCGGATTGCGGCCGACGCGCTCGCTCTTGCTCCGCACGATGAACGAGCCGAATGACGAGAGCTTGACCGGTTCGCCCCGGACGATGCAATCACTGATCTCGTCCAGCACAACTTCAACGAGTTGTGCGGATTCGGTCCGCGAGAGTCCCACCTTGCGATACACCGCCTCGCAAAGGTCGGCACGCGTCACCGTTTTGCCGCCCATGGCCTCCACGCCCCGTCTGGAAAAAAACGCCGCTTCGAGAATTAGCTTCTCGCTCGCCAGTCTACCTCACCGTATTGCCAAGCCACGCCGGAATCAACTGACCTTGCAACAAGATCGACCGACGCCGCATCACCATCTAAGGAGAACGGCGCCCCAGGTGAATCCGCCACCCATCGATTCGAGCAGCAGCAGGTCGCCCCTCTTGATCCGGCCGTCCTGACTCGCCTCCCACAATGCCAGCGGAATGGAGGCCGCCGACGTGTTGCCGTGGCGATCAACCGTGCGGATGACCTTCTCGATCGGGATGCCAAGCTTCTTGGCGGTTGCATCGATGATCCGGATATTCGCCTGGTGCGGCACGAACCAGTCGATGTCCGCCGCTGTGAATCCGGTCGCGTCGAACGCGTCATAGATCACGTCGGAGATCATGTTGACGGCATGCTTGAAGACGTCGCGGCCTTCCATGCGCAGGTGGCCGACCGTCCCGGTCGAGGACGGCCCGCCGTCGACATAGAGCTTTTCCTTGAACCGCCCGTCCGAGCGCAGATGCGCGGAGAGCACGCCGCGGTCGGTCCGCCAGCCGGGCTGCGACTCGCCGCCAAGCACCACCGCACCGGCGCCGTCTCCGAACAGCACGCAGGTGCTCCGGTCGGTCCAGTCGAGGATCCGCGAAAAGGTCTCGGCCCCGATCACCAGAGCTCGCCGCGCCTGGCCGGAGCGGATCAGCGCATCGGTCGTGGTCAGCGCGAAGAGGAAGCCCGAACAGACAGCCTGGACGTCGAAGGCCGCCCCGTGATTCATGCCGAGGGATTTCTGGACCGTCACCGCGGACGCCGGGAACGTGTTGTCCGGCGTCGCCGTCGCCATCACGATCAGGTCGATGTCGTCAGGCGTCAGGCGCGCGGCTTCGAGCGCCGCCTTCGCGGCATGCGTTCCCATGTCGGAGGTCAGCTCGCCGTCCGCGGCGATGTGGCGCTGCCGGATTCCGGTCCGCTGGGTGATCCACTCGTCGGAGGTGTCGACCATCTGCGACAGCTCCGCATTGGTCATCACCTTTTCAGGCAGATAACCGCCGCAGCCCAGCACGATCGAGCGGATAGCGCTCACGCGGCACCCGCTTCCACGACCTCGCCGGCGGGGGTTGGTTCGATAGACTGGTGATACACGCTAAGGTCGTTGTTGATTTTCTCGAGGAGCCTATTGCGGACCATGCTGTAGCCAAGTTCGACCGCAGTTGCAAAGCCCTGCGGATCGGTTCCCCCGTGACTCTTGATGACGATGCCGTTGAGGCCGAGGAACACGCCGCCATTGCCGCGTCTCGGGTCCATCTTGTCCCGCAGACGGTCGAAGGCGTGGCGCGCGAAGACATAGCCGATCCGCGCCAGCAGCGTCCGGCTCATCGCCGAGCGCAGGTAGGTGGCAATCTGCTTCGCCGTGCCCTCCGCCGTCTTCAGGGCGATGTTGCCGGCGAAGCCCTCGGTGACGACGACATCGACCGTCCCCTTGCCGATATCGTCGCCTTCGACGAAGCCGGCATATTCGATATTGGGAAGGTCGGCGTCGCGGAGCAGCTGCCCGGCTTCGCGGATCTGCTCCAGCCCCTTCACTTCCTCGACGCCGATGTTGAGGAGACCGACCGTCGGCCGGCGCAGGTCGAAGAGCGCCCGCGACATCGCGCCGCCCATGATCGCGAATCCGAAAAGCTGTGGCGCATCCGCGCCGATCGTCCCGCCGACATCGAGAACGACGCTCTCGCCGCGCAGCGTCGGCCACAGGGCGGCGATCGCCGGACGGTCGATGGCCGGCGTCGTCTTGAGGCAGAACTTCGCCATCGCGGTCAGCGCGCCGGTGTTGCCGGCCGAGACCGCGAAATCCGCCTCGCCCTTCTTCACCGCCTCGATCGCCCGCCACATGCTCGACCGCCGCCGGCCATGCCGCAGCGCCTGGCTCGGCTTGTCGTCCATCCGCACCGTGACGTCGCAATGCTCGAATTCCGCGACGTCGCGGACCTTGGGATACCGGTCGAGGATCGGCAGGACGATGTCCTGGTCCCCGTACAAACGGAAGCGAATATCGGGACGGCGGGTCAATGCCTCCGCCGCGCCGGGTATGACCAGATTCGCTCCCTCGTCTCCGCCCATGGCGTCAAGCGAAACGGTTA
>JAGRKY010000432.1 GCA_020442095.1 Bauldia sp. | reverse complement strand
GCGGCCAGATCGCCTACGAGACCGGAAAGCGCGCGGTCGAGATGGTCATCGAGGACCTCAAGCCCTCCGACATCCTGACCCGGGAAGCTTTCGAGAACGCCATCGTCGTCAATTCAGCGATCGGCGGGTCGACCAATGCGCCGATCCACATCAACGCCATTGCGCGCCACATCGGCGTCAAGCTCGACATCGAGGATTGGGAGACGGTCGGCCACAAGGTCCCCCTCCTCGTCAACATGCAGCCGGCCGGCGAATATCTCGGCGAAGAGTTCCACCGTGCCGGCGGCGTCCCGGCGGTGATCGGCGAGCTGATGCGGCACGGCCTGATCCGCGAAAACGCGATGACCGTCAACGCAAAGACGATGGGCGAAAACTGCGCCGATCGGAAGTCGAGCGATCCCGACGTCATCCGCGCCTTCGACAATCCGCTGATGGAGGATGCCGGCTTCATCATCCTGAAGGGCAACCTCTTCGACTCCGCGGTGATGAAGACGAGCGTCATCTCGCCGGAATTCCGCGAGCGCTACCTGTCCAATCCCGAGAGCCCAAACGTCTTCGAGGGGCCAGCCGTCGTGTTCGACGGGCCGGAGGACTATCACGCGCGGATCGAGGATCCCGACCTCGGGGTGACCGAGCACTCCATCCTGTTCATCCGGGGCGCAGGTCCGATCGGCTATCCCGGCGGCGCAGAGGTGGTGAACATGCAGCCGCCTGCCGAGCTGATCAAACGCGGCATCCATTCGCTCGCCTGCATCGGCGACGGCCGCCAGTCGGGGACCTCCGGATCGCCGTCGATCCTCAACGCCTCGCCCGAGGCGGCAATCGGCGGCGGCCTCGCCCTGCTCAAGACCGGCGACCGGGTCCGCATCGACCTCAACAAGGGAGAGGCGAATATCCTGATTTCCGACGAGGAACTCGAGAAGCGGCGCGCCGAGCTCGAGGCGAATGGCGGCTTCGCCTATCCGAAGCACCAGACGCCCTGGCAGGAAATCCAGCGCAGCATCGTCGACCAGTTCTCGGAAGGAATGGTCCTGAAACCGGCGATCAAGTACCAGGACGTCGCGCACACATCGATCCCGCGCGACAACCACTGATCTTCTTCAAGACAGGCGGCGGCCGGGCTCTCTCGTCGAGTCCGGCCCGCTCCGCCGGTGAGTCAGTGGGTGCTCAGCCACTCGCGGGCGGCCCGCTGGGCCATCGCGATCTCGACGTCGGACATTTCCTCGGCGAGCTGCTGGCGGTGATAGGCGGCTTCCGGGTTGCCGCGCAGTGCGGCAAGATTGAACCACTTGTGGGCGGCCACGAGATCCGGATCGCCGTCGAGGCCGGTGGCATAGACGATGCCGAGGTTGAAGAGTCCTTCGGCATTCGGCTGCATCTCGGCCATGCCGCCCATTTCCGGCGACCCCATTTCAAAGCGTGCCATTGTCAATTCCCCATCCTGTTGTCCCT
Organism: Bauldia sp.; assembly: GCA_020442095.1. The sequence goes on along the minus strand of JAGRKY010000432.1, from coordinate 3,116 downwards.
GGAAGAGGCGGACTTTGTTGACGCCTCCCTGTCCTCTTCCTTGATGTGGAGTTTGGCTCGCTTCCCTGAAAAGCTTCCTAAAAATCGAAATTAATTTTGGTCAAACGGCCGGATAACCAACCGTTAACCACGATGGACTCGGATCGCGGGATTCCGCCGTTCGTCGGCCGGTCAGGGTTAACCGGCGGGGGGCCGCATCAACCGTTGGTCAACCATGACGCCAATGCGACCGGTTATCCCTTGGCTTTTTCCCATGCAGGGGTCGGAACGCCCGTATCGACGACCCCGGGCTTGATGACCGCCATGCCGCGCTGGACCGCCGGCCGCTCGCCGAGCGCGGTGAACCAGGCCTTCACCGAGGGATAATCGTCGAGATCGATCCGATGACGAGCGTGGCGGTCGACCCAGCAGTAGATCGCGATATCCGCGATCGAATAGTCGCCGGCGATGAATTCACCGTGCTGCAGGCGTCGCTCCAGCGTTTCATAAAGCCGCTCCGCGATCTGGTGGTAGCGGTTGATCGCATATGGCACCTCCTCGGAGGCGGCCCAGTTGAAATGATGGCCCTGGCCGAGGAACGGGCCGAAGCTCGATATCTGCCACATCAGCCACTGCTCGACCGCGACCCGCTGCCGCTCGTCCTGCGGATAGAAGCGCCCGAACTTGCGCCCGAGATACATCAGGATCGCCGCGGACTCGGCGATGGCGATCGGCTGGCCATCCGGTCCGGCAGGGTCCCTGATCGCCGGAATCTGGTGGTTCGGAGAAATCGCCTCGTACTCCGCCGTCCACTGCTCCATGTTGTTGATGTCGATGAAGTTGACCCGATAGGGCACCGCCAACTCCTCGAGCAGGATCGTCACCTTCCGCCCGTTGGGGGTCGACCAATAGAAGACTTCGATCGGTGGCGCCGCGGCGTCGGTCATATTTAGGGCCCAGGGGATCGGTAAGCGGGAAGGACCGACAGGTTTCCACGAACCTCACCAGACTGGAACCCATGAATCGCTTCCGCGTCATTTTGCTCGTCCTCCTCGCTCCGTTGCTGCTCACGGCCTGCTTCACGAGCGAGACGCCGCTGATTGGTCCAAAGGATGCGGTTTTCCCCTATGAGACGATCGTGTTCCGCTCCATGGACCGGCCGGAGGATCGCCAGACGTGGGACCACAGCGGTGACATCTACAGGTTCGCCCCCGACGGCGGGGATAAGGCCATGAGCATGCGTTTGAAGCCGATCGGCGACGATCTCTTCGTCGTCCAGATGGAAGGACCGGACGACAAGCCCCCGGCCGTCCTCTACGCGCTGCTGAAGGTCGATATCGCCAACATGACAGCCGAAAGCCATTCGGCCATCATGCCCGATGATTTCGAGCCGACGCCCGGCCTCTCGGTCCGCGACGACATGGTCCGGGTCGATGATCTCGACGCCTATATCGCCTACGCGCGCGCCAGGATGGCCGCCGGCGTGCCGGCAGACGTGGTCTACAAGATCATTGCGCTGGAGTGACCGCCGGCTTCGGCTTGAGGAAGGTCACCAGGATCACGCCGACGATGATCAGCGCGGCGCCGACGAGGTGATACCACTCGATGGCTTCGCCGAGGATCAGCCAGGCGAGGAGCGCGGTAAAGACCATCTGCGAGTAGAGCAGGCCCTGGGCGCGCGACGCGCCGAGCACATCGATGCTCCAGTTGTAGAGGAAGTACATCAGGGCGCCGCCGGGGATGGCGACATAGGCCAGCGCCAGATAGCCCTTCAACGCGAGGTTCGCGTGGTCGCCGTTGAAGAGTTCGACGACAAAGAATGGAAAAGTGGCGATGACCGCGCCGCTCATCAGGATCACCAGCAGCGAAAGACGCGGCAGCTCGAATTTCGCGCGCTTCAGCAGCACCGCATAGAAAGAGAACACGACCGCGGCGCATACCACGATCAGATCACCTACCCCGAGATCGAGGGAGAAAAGAACCGCGAGACTGCCCTTGATCGCGATCACCACGATCCCCGCAAAGGCGACGATCGATCCCGCCACCTGCCATGGGCCCATGTCCTCATGCAGGAAGAACCGCGCCAGGACGAGCGTGATGATCGGCGTCGTCGAGAAGATGATCCCGGCCGTCACTGCGGTCGTATAGGACAACGCCGTAAACATCAGGCCCTGGGTGATGCCGAGGCCGATCGCCCCGATGAACAGGGCATGGAGCCAATGCTTGCGGAGAAACGCACGCATTTCGGGGAAATGGCGGCGGATGAAGGGCACCAGGATCAGGGTCGCGATCAGCAGCCGGAAGAAGCAGAGCGTCCACGGCGGCATCTCGTCGATGGAGCCCTTGGCAGCGACATAGACGCCACCGGCGAGCACCCAGCCGAGGAGCCCCACGGCATATCCGACCGCATCGGAATCGCCCGAGGCGGCTTTCGGCTTATGCGCTTCGACGATCGACCACAGACCGACTGCCACCGGCTTCCCTCCCGCGGCGGTTGATATCGGCGGCTATAGTCCCAGCTTGCCCTTTAAGAGCGCGTTGACGGCCTGCGGATTGGCCTTGCCCTGGCTCGCCTTCATCACCTGGCCAACGAACCAGCCGAGCATGGCCGGCTTCTCCTTCGCCTGCTCGGCCTTGTCGGGATTGGCGGCAATGATCTCGTCGACCACTGCCTCGATGGCGCCGGTGTCGGTGACCTGCTTCATGCCCCGCTCTTCGACGACGACACGCGGGTCGCCTCCCTCGGCCCAGACGATCTCGAACAGATCCTTGGCGATCTTGCCGGAGATGGTCCCCTCGCCGATCAGGTCGATGATCGCACCGAGCTGCGCGGCAGAGACCGGGCTGCCGGCGATTTCCTTGCCCTCGCGGTTCAGCCGGCCGGCAAGCTCGTTGATCACCCAGTTGGCGGCGACCTTGGGGTCGCGGCCCTCCGCGACAGCCTCGAAGAATTCCGCGCTCTCCTTCTCGGCGACGAGGACGTCGGCGTCGTAGGGCGAGAGGCCGAACGCGCCGACGAACCGCTCCTTCCGCGCGTCCGGCAACTCGGGCAGGTCGGCCGCCAGCCGGTCGACCCAGGCCTGGTCGAACTCGAGTGGCAGGAGGTCGGGATCCGGGAAGTAGCGGTAGTCGTGCGC
>JAGRKY010000431.1 GCA_020442095.1 Bauldia sp. | reverse complement strand
GGACGAGGTCCGGGTCGGTGGCGAAAAAAACGACGGTGCCGGGCTTGAATTGCGACGGCAGGCGTCGCGAGAAGCCGGTGCCGCGCTCGGTCAGGAGCTGCTGCAGCACCGCGTTGTTGGCGGCGGCGGACTTGGTGAAGGCGCTGAACAGGAAGGCTGAGTCTTTGTTGGCCGAGATCCAGTCGGCGAACTGGTCCTCCTCGGCATAGACGGCATCGAGCAGCACGAGACCCCGGATGCGATTTTCCGCGCCGCCGACACCGACGGCGAAGGCGGCAGGGTTGTAGCCGCCGCTATAGGCGACGATCACGACCGGGAGCTTCGCGAAGACGGGAGCCTTCGACTTGTCGCCATAGACGGCGGCGATCTTTCCGGTCGCTTCGTCGAGGAACTTTGCGAAGACGCCCGGCGTCCAGAAGTTGCCGGAGCTCGAATCCAGCGCATCGACCGCGAATTGCGGTACGACGAGAACGGCGTTGAGTCCGGATTTCGCAACCTGCTGCGGAACCCTCTGCCGCTTGACGACGTCGCGGGCGAGCGTCGCCTGGTTGCCGTGGAAGAAGACGACGATGACGGCGGGCCGGTCGATATCGAAGCCGGCCGGCATATAGATCAGCGACCGCTGGTCGGAAAAGGTCTCGTCCTCCCAATAGACCTTGCCGGCGCGGGGCGAGGTATGGCCGGCGCGGCCGTTCTCGACCGTGTCGATGAAAGGGATGTCCTTGTGCGGGATGATGCCGCGATAGGGGAAAGGCGCATTCTCGAAGGCGACATAGGCGCCTTTCGCTTCGGCGAGGGGAGCGGCGCCAGCCGCGCCGTTGGCGTTCATCATCATCGCTAATCCACCGATCGCGGCGAGCGTGGCGCGGCGCACCCCGCGCGCCGCGTGTCCCCAGCCCGTCACGCCGGCACCGGCTTCGCGCGGTCGCGGAGCGGCGTCAGCAGGGCGAACAGGCCGGCGATCGCCAGGACATAGGCGATAGCGCTGGTGTTGAGCACCGCCGAGAGGCCGAAGGCTGTCGCGACGATCGGTACCAGGGCGGCGCCGACGACGGAGAAGCAGCCATTGATGCCCCATGCCCAGATGAACATCTCGTCCTTTCCGAGCCGCGCCAGCCAGGTCATGGCGACCGCCATCGGGAAGCCCATCAGGAAGGCGGGCGGCGCGATCAGCGCGAAGCATATCGCAAGCCGCCAGCCGTAGTCAGTGGTGCCGATCCATTCGAGCAGCGGATCGAGCAGCGAGCCATAGGCGAAGAGCAGGACGGCGATGGCGACGAAGATCACCGGCATCACCGTCCGGGCACGATTCGCGACGCGCGCCGAAACCAGGCTGCCGAGGCCGGAAAAGACGAGCATGCCGGCGATCAGCACCGAGGCCGATACCGTCGGATGGGCGAGCGACAGGGTGAAGCGGCTGATCAGCCCGACCTCGACCATGATGTAGCCGAGCCCGAGGCAGGCGAAATAGAGCACCGTCCCGGCCTTGCCGGGGGTACGGCTGAAGGTCGTCCGCCAGGCGAAGACAACAGGGATGATGACCAGCGTCGCGGCGAGCGCGCAGGCGACGGCAAGCGTCGCCCAGAGGAGCAGGTAGCCCCATTCGTCCTGGAAGAGCTCAAGCCGGTCGACGGTGCGGGTAAGATCGGCGGGCTTTACATAGGCGGCAAAATAGGGTCGGTCGTTGGTCAGCGGCCGCGTGTCGAAGACGTAGCTTTCGGCGAAGGCCGGCCAGTCGTGGTCGATCAGCGCCTGCCAGGCGAGCCGGGCGAGCTCGACCGACGGCAGGAGTATTTCGCCTCCATCGTCGAATTCTCCGTCCGCGCCGCCGGTGGTCGGGTCTTCCGGCGCGGGGGCGGGTTCCGCCTTGCTGCCATCCCCGAAGATCGACTGCCGGTAGTCGTCGAGGACGTCCCTTTCCGGGGAGGCCTCGTAGACGAAGCCGGGCGAATAGATCTCGTCGAAGGACATCTCCTCGGTATAGGCGCGGAGCCTGTCGATCTCTTCCGCCGTGAAGCCGCCGCGCTTGTAGAGGACGGTGGTCGTCGACAGGTAGCTCGAGGCGACGAAAAGGGCGTTCGCGGCGGTCGACGGATCGAAGGCCTCCGCCGCTTCGTTGATCGTCGCGTAGAGCTTGAGGATCGACTTCGGCGGCTCTTCCTTGTTCCACAGCGTCACCGACAGGACGCCGCCGTCGGCGAGGGCGTTCATGTAGTCGAGCATCGCTTCGCGCGTGTAGGTGTATTTCTCGACGATGGCGAAGCCGCCGGGGTTGGAGAGCCCGACCGAGTCGGCGAGGCTGAGGTCGATGACGTCGTAGCGCCTGTCGGTCGCGGCGAGGAAGAGCCGGCCGTCATAGTCGACGACATCGAGCTTCGGGTCGTCGATCAGGTCGCCAGTGAAGTCGCGCAAGGGCGCTGTGCGGAAGGCGGCGAGCACCGCGGGATTGCCGACCGCGACCGTGACCTTCGGCGCGCCGGCGGCAAGCGCGACCATGGTCGAGATGCCGCCGCCGAACTGGACGACGAAGGTCTCCGGCGTCTGCTTGACGACGTAGGGATAGTAGCTCGGCAGGTAGAAGAAATAGTCGCGCTCCGTCTCGTCGAGGGCGCGCATGACGCCTTCCGGACCGTCGCCGTCGATATACATGCCGACGAAAGAGTTCGGCGGAAGGTCGGGCAGGTTGAAGGCGGCATTGTCCGACTGGCCCGGCGCGAAATGCATGTAGGAGCTGGCATAGACCTCGAGATCGCCGAAGGGCGAGACGTCGCGGTAGACGCGCTCCGCGTCGGGGAAGTTCCGCGCATAGGCGACGCCCTTGTAGGGCGAGGTGGCGATCGCCGGGATGTCGAGAGCGCCGGGGAGGACCTGGTAGCCGCCGATGGTGACCACCGCGATTGCCGCCAGTGCTGCGAGGCCGCGTCGTCCGCCGAGACCGAGCTGCCACAGGAGCCCGCCAAGTGCCCAGAGGATGAGGGGGAAGGTGATGATCGCTTCGGGGACGAGGAGATACATCGCGCCGAGGATGCCGACCCCGGCGATGCCCGAGCCGGTGAGGTCGGCGAAATAGGCGCGGCTGAAGGCCTCGCGGCTCTTGAGGAAGACGATGCCGAGGAAGAAGGCGGCGGCCAGGAAGGGCATCAGGTAGAGCAGGAAATTCGCCAGCAGGCGCCACTTCTGCGACGGGTCGGAGACCAGGAAGACCGGATTGAAAGGGAGGGTCTGGGCGATTAGCGTCGCGGTGACGGTCAGCGGCCCGAACAGGACGAGGGCAATGCCGGCGGAGCCGCGCCAGTGACGATCGAACCACGATCGCGCGAGGCACATGATGACGCTGGCAAGGCCGAAGCCGAGCATCGCCAGGCTCACCACCAGCGAGCCGAAATGCACCCAGCTGCCGACCGCGAAGACGCGCATCAGCGCGATCTGCAGCGCGATCACCGCGCCGGCGACGAAGGCTACCGCGAGATAGAGATAGAGGCTCGCCGGTCCGGCAAAGGGCGCGTCCCGAGCCGGAGCGGCGGTGGGGTTCATCGGTTGGGGACCATCGCCCTACTGGTTGTGCGTGCCGACAATCTCGTCGCCTTCGAGCTTGGTGAACGGCACGAAGGGCACGACCGAGCCGCGGTAGATGTCGGACCGCTTCACGCGCTCGCCGCCGAGGAGGCCCTTCTTCTTCTCCACCTTCAGCACGTGCTGGGCGCCGGGCGGGCCGATCGGGATGACCATGATGCCGCCGGTCTTGAGCTGGCGAAGCAGCGGCGGCGGGATGTGGTCGATGCCGCAGGTGACGATGATCTTGTCGAAGGGCGCGAACTCCTCCCAGCCGTAATAGCCGTCGGCATTCTTGGTGGTCACCGCCTGGTATTCGGTATAGCCGCGGGTGATCAGCTTGTCGTAGACGCCGCGCGTCCGCTCGGCGAGCGGCTTGATGATCTCGATCGACCAGACCTTGTCGGTGAGATTGCAGAGATAGGCCGACTGGTACCCGGATCCCGTGCCGACCTCGAGGACCTTGTCGCCATACTGGACGTCGATCGAGCTGGTCATGCGGCCGACCAGGTTGGGGCCGGAAATAGTGACGCCATAGCCGATGTCGAGGAAATCGCGGTCGTAGGCGCGGGGAATGTTCTTCTCGAGGCAGAATTCCTCGCGGGGCGTCATCAGGAAGGCGCGCTTGTCGCGGTCGGTGAAGAGGTCGCGATGGCCGAGCATGTGCTCGTAACGGTCGTAGCGCTGGCCGAGCAGGACCGGGTCCTCGCCGCGGTTGGTTACCATCCAGGCGACGTAGATGTCCTTCGAGGTGGTCGGAGGCATGGCGCGCCAGTCATAGGGCGTGGGCACGTTCGCCCGGCTTTGCCCGGACATGAATGCCGAGCCCGCGATCGCGGCGGTGCTGCCTATCAAGAAGTCGCGTCTGTTCACGTCATCGGTCCCGTTCGATCGGACTTGCCTTGCCGGGCAGGATACAGACCCGAAGGCCGTGACGGAAATAAGATCATGGCAAAGGTAAGCGCGGGGTGGACGCCATCGATGGGGAAAGCCTGGATGGGGGCAGGAATGGTCGAGGCCACCGCGGGTCTTTCCGCAACGCCGCGCCGTTCCGCTAGTCGACGGTGCGGATCTTTTCCGCGAGGAGCGTGGTTCCCAGCAGGAAGCCGCTGCAGGTGATGGTGCGGCCGACATAGCGATCGAGCGCCTTATCACCGTAGGCCGGACCACCCCGCCGTCGCAGCAGGAAACTGTCGCGACCGGTATCGACAAAGACGGCTTCCCGCTCGCTCTTGGTCCCCTCGCCATAGATGCCCCGCCTCACCGTCCCGTGAAGCTCCTTCACCGGGACTGGTTCCGTGGCATCCATTCAGACCTCACCGTTCGTAATAGACACAATAATCGACGATACGCCCGTCGAGTTCCTTGGCGACAACAGCAACCCTATAGCGATCTTCCTCGCTCTTCGGGGGCGGCCGTTCAATGGCAACATAGTAGCGCGAGGGCGCGCTTGCCACCTTCTTGCCGCCACCCCGTGCCGGGGGGGCGCCTTTCACCTTGTAGGTGACGAAGTGCGGTTTGTCGTCGAGGCCGGCCGAGGCGGCGATCTTCGCCAGCGTTTCCTCGGCATTCGGGGACGCGGCATGCTTCATGTCGCGGCTGGAGGCGGTCGGCTTGGTCGCCTGCAGGAAGTCGCCCGTCTGCCGCAGCTTCGCCCGCCGTTCGCTCCGCCGGAACCGGAAAGCCGCGGCCGGGTCCGCCTCGTGCGGCGTATTGACCGCGTGGGGAGCGGCCACGGCATGGATGCTCGGGTCGCCGTAGAGGCAGAACTGCGCGAGCGTCTTCAGGTCGATCGGGTCCATCTGCGAGGCGCCCGCCACATATTGCTGGCGCGCCATCAGCATGGCGCGTCCGAGCGAGGCGCCATCGAGCACGGCGAGCAGGAAATACTGGCAGATCAGATCGGCTGCCCCGTTCCCGTCGGCGGGCCCATAGGCAATGGTGGTGCTGCCGACAAAGCCGTAGGCGCCCTGGCGCAGATAGTTCTGGCAGATCGGGATGCCGCCAAGGATCACCGAATTATAGAGCTCGGCCCCAAAGCAGCATTCGGCGGCGGCGATGGTTCCCTCCCTGACTTTGCCGTCAGTCGATTTGGAAGTGAGCGCCTTGGGATAGGACTGGCCGTTCTGGCCGTAGAATTCCGGCATGCCCGTTGCGCCGTGACAGTTTATGAAATGCATCATTCCCTTGAGTGCGCTCGACGGAAAGTTCGGCCCCCTCTTGGGCGACAGTTTCAGCTTCTTGTCGCTGCCGAAGATGTTGTCGAGGCTCAGGCCGGTCGATCCTTTCCATTCATCCGCGGAAAGACCGAAATATTCCTTGTAGTCGTCTACCGGACGGGACTTCCACGTGGCCGCGGTCTTGAGAAGCCCGAGGAGGTATGACGGCTCCGTGGCGCCGGTGAGGTCCGGCAGCCGGCCGACAACGCGTGTCGGACCAACGAAATTTGCCGGATCGCGATCGTAAGGCGCGTCGCAGGCATAAGGCAGATCGCCGTAAGCGGTCTTGTCGCCCTGGGGTTCCTGGGCCGGGTTGCGGAGGTCCTGGTGCGGGACGACGTCCGCCGAGCCGAGGATCAGGATGTAGTCGGGCTTCAGCGCCTTGTAGACCCCGTCGATGGCTTTCTTTGCGCCACGCGGATCCTTGAGCTTCCTCAGCGGTGGGGCACGCAGCTTCTTCATCACCGCCACGTCATCGAGATAGACGACGCGGGTCAGGAATCCCCGTGCCTTGTCCGCCTGGACAAGCGCGGCGAGTGCTGTCCTGATTTTGCCGACGCCGCCGTTGTCGTATTTGGCATGCAAGGCGGCGCCATGCGTGACAATGACCTTGTCCTCCATGAACTTCCTCCCGCTTGAGTGCGATCAGATGATGGCTGCGAACTTGGCGGTGACGTCCTCGAAGCCTTTCTTGGTCGGATGCAGCTCGTTTGCCCAATCGGTCTTGTATTTGGTGCCGTTTGACAGGGTCCTGCGAAGGTCCAGGTACTTGACGTGCGCGAAGGGCGGCTTGCCGGCGATGCTCGCCAGCGTTTCGTTGAAGCGGTCCAGGAGAGCGATGCACATCTGCTTGCGCACGCTCATCTGCGTGTAGCCTTTGCGGCGGAAGCCGGGCTCGAGCCATGGCCCGGGCAGCGGCCCCCAACCCCCGAGGAAGCCGCGACCGTCCGGCACCGGGTAGTCATAGCCGTGGATGATGATTGGTATGGGGTGGCCAAGATAGCCTTCGCAGATCCTGGTGACGGTGCGAAGGATCGTGACGTAGGCGTTGCGCACGCGCTGGTCGATCACGCCGGTGACGATCGAATCGTTGAGGCCGGGGATGCTCGACATGGCATGGTTCAACAGGATCGCGAATTCGTCGCCGGCGACGTCGTTGCCGCCGCCGGAGAGAAGGATGGCGCGCGGCTCGACATTCGTCGCCAGCACCTTCTCGATGAGGCGCGAAAAGTCGTCGAGCTGGCCGTCCGAGAAGGCCATGTCCTCGACCGTATCGCCACGATGCGAGACGGATTCGACGTCGAAGCCGTATCGGTCGTGGAGGTCGCTCAGCACATCGTGCAGCGGATAGTCGAACCAGGAATCGCCTTCGGCGATGATCACGCCCCGGCTCGCATGGGTGACGGGCGCCTTGGCGAGCATCCCCTTCGCCATCGGTGGCGGTTCGATCTTCGCCTTGGCCAGGGCGCGTTGGCGCTGCCGGATGGCCTGTTGTCGGCGTTTGAGGGTCGCGTCGGCGAGCGCGTCTCCTACCGCCAATGCCTTTGAAATGCTGGGTCGCTTGGCCATGAATACCCTCTCAATGTTCGCGGAACGGTTGAAAGAGAGGCGCACAGATTTGCACGAAATCGGCCGGATATACAACTATCGAGAGAGGCCGGTTCAAGCGATCAGTCCGTCCGCGGCGGTCATCGCGGTCGTTTCCGCCATATCGGCGGGACTTCCCGGGGGCTTCGCGCGACCCCTTTGCAGGTGTTACGGGCGATCCCGGGCGGGGCAAGCTTATAAGGAAGACGAAGGCGGAACCTTGCAGGTGCCAAAGCCTGCAAATGACCTTTGATTGGTTGCGGGGGCAGGATTTGAACCTGCGACCTTCAGGTTATGAGCCTGACGAGCTACCGGGCTGCTCCACCCCGCGCCAATGCGGTCCGAACCGCGAGCGCGCCCGATATAGACCCTTCGCCCCCGGAATAGAAGGCCCATGAGGCGTTTGCCGGCTATTTTTTCGGCCGCCATGTGCCCGAGCCCCCGGAATGGCGCAGAAGCGCGCCGGAAACCGCCAAGAACAGTCGCGAAACGTGTGCTTCTGCATGAGGGTCAGCAGGAATGGCGTGCGCGGAAACGGAGTCAGGCTTGCGATATGTCCGATTGAACATGACGCTTGTCAGGCGAGGAGGCCGGGGGTTAAGCTCGATATGTCATTACAAACATATCGAGGAAATGTGTGGGCATGTGGGGATTCCGGCTGATTTCTGATCGACGCCACTGGGCCAGCGCCATCGCGGTCGCCTTGGCCGTGGCCTCCTGCGGCGCTGCGCGGGCCGACGACGTCAATGTCGCCGTCGCCGCGAATTTCACCGACGCCGCCAACGAGATCGGCGCGCTCTTCGCCGAGAAGACCGGCCACAAGGCGGTGTTCAGCTTCGGCTCGACCGGCCAGCTCTACACCCAGATCAACCAGGGCGCGCCGTTCGCGGTGTTCCTCGCGGCCGACCAGGCGCGACCGGCCAAGGCGGTGGAGGAGGGCTTCGGCGTCGCCGGCAGCGTCTTCACCTACGCGACCGGCAAGATCGTCCTCTACAGCACCGATCCGGAGCTGGTGAAGGGCGAGGACACGCTGAAGACAGCGGGCTTCGAGAAGATCGCCATCGCCAATCCGGAAACGGCGCCCTATGGCACCGCAGCCGTCGAGGCGATGAAGGCGCTCGGGGTCTATGACGCGCTTGCTGCGAAGATCGTCCAGGGCACCAATATCGCCCAGACCTTCCAGTTCGTCGAAACCGGCAATGCCGAGATCGGCTTCGTCGCCCTTTCCCAGGTCGCGACGAGCGAGGCCGGCTCGCGCTGGATCGTTCCCGACGAGCTCTATTCTCCGATCGCCCAGGACGCCGTACTGTTGAAGGGCGGCGACGGCAACGAAGCCGCGACCGCCTTCATCGCGTTCCTGAAAGGTCCCGAGGCCAATGCCGTCAAGGAGAAATACGGGTACGGCACCGGCGACTGACGTGCTCCGGGCCGATGATTGATTCGGCGGAGCTGTGGACGCCGGTCCGGCTGACGCTGGAACTGGCGGTGACGACGACCCTCGTCCTCCTCCTCGTCGGGACGCCGATCGCCTGGTGGCTGGCGCGCTCCGGGGCGCGGTGGAAGGAGGCGGTGGCGGCGGTAGTCGCGCTGCCGCTGGTGCTGCCGCCGACGGTGCTCGGCTTCTACCTGCTCGTCGCGCTCGGGCCGAACGGGCCGGGCGGCTGGATCGCCGGCCTCGGTGGCGGCCGATCGCTTGCCTTCACCTTCGAGGGGCTGGTCATCGGCTCGGTGATCTACTCGATGCCCTTCGTCGTCCAGCCGATCCGCAACGCCTTCGAGGCTTTCGGCGACCGGCCGCTCGAGGCGGCGGCGACGCTGCGCGCCTCGCCATGGGACGCCTTCTGGTCGGTGGCGGTGCCGCTCGCCCGGCCTGGCTTCCTCACCGGCGCGGTGCTCGGCTTCGCCCATACGGTCGGCGAGTTCGGCGTCGTGCTGATGATCGGCG
>JAGRKY010000430.1 GCA_020442095.1 Bauldia sp. | reverse complement strand
GCGCCGTTCTCGCCGACCAGCGCGTTGATCGAGCCGACCTCGGCGCTGACGCTCACGCCCTTCAGCGCCAGCGTCCCGCCGAAGCGCTTCTCGACGGCGCGCGCATCGATGGCGAGCGGACCGCCCGGCGCCGCCGGACGGTCCATGGTGTCGGTGCTGGCCATGCCCTCAGGCATGGTCGAGCCTCTCGATCCGCATCAATACTGCGGCTCGTTCTCGTCGATGTTGTCCTTTGTGACGAGCGCGCTTTCTAGCGCGAAGTAGCGCGGCACGGTCTCGCCCTTCCAGGCCGCCGCCAGGGCTTCGACGCCAACGTACATTTCCGTATAGGGCGTGAGCGTCCGCGTGCTGGTGATCACGCCGTTCTTGACCGCCTGGAACGCCCACTTGTTTCCGCCGCTGTCGTAGATTCTGACCTGGTCGCCCATGCCGGCCTGCTTGACCGCTTGGGCCGCGCCCCGGGTGATGTCGGAGTAGTTGCCGATCAGGATCGTCAGGTCAGGATTGGCCTGCAAAAGCGGCGCGGTCTTTTCATTGCCCTGCAGCACCGAGTAGTCGGTGCGGACAACGGCCACGACGTTGAAGTCGGGATATTTCTCCTGCGCCGCCTTGATCGCTGCGTCGGTGTTGATCGTGTTGGCGTTGAGATCCGGACCGGTCACCACGGCGACCTTCTGCGGGCCGGGGTTCTTCTCGGCGATCTCCATGATCCAGTCGCGGAACGCTTCATTGCCTTGCGATCCGCCAACGAAGTTGAGCGTGCCCGGCGACCAGAGATCGTTGCCTTCCTCCGTCGCGCGACCGCAGAGGGGCAGGTTCGCGACGGCGACGAGGACATTTGCCTTCGGGGCATCCTCGGTCAGGATCTGGCACGCCTGGTTGCCGTCGTTCATCTCGGCAAGGATGGCGTTGAACTCACCACCGGAAAGGATGTTCTGGACCTGGTTATATTGCGTTGCCGGATCCCAGTTGGAATCGAAGACCTCCAACTCGGCGCCGACCTTCTTGGCCGCATCCTTTGCCCCCTGGATACCTGCCTGCAGATAGACATTGTTGGTCGCTGCCGTAAGGAAGGCGATCTTCAGCGGCCCGCAGCCGCCGGTCACCGTCTTCCCTTCACCGAGGTCGATTTCATGCGGCGTACATTCTTCCGCGGCGATTGCCGCACCAGTGCTGATGGCGACAAGCATCGCTGTCGTAGTCAGCGATGCGAGCACCGAATTCCTGGCGACTTTGCTGGCCATATTGTTGGCTCCTGTCCCACCGGGTGAGTTGACACTGCCCTTGCGGGCCGTTCCTCAAGGACCAGGCGGCGACGAACAAGGATGCAGCCGGCGCGCGCCTCGAACCCATTGGGTCGACGGCCCAAGGATTTCCCAAGCTTGGAGAGGCGGCAAGAAACCGGCAATACGCCAACTGACGTACTTAGTCGCTTAAGCAGACTGCGAGGCGTCCTCTATTTGCGGCCGTCGAACCAGGGCGGCAACTGGAAGACGCTGTCGCAATAGGGCGACGGCGAAAGGATGCGCTGGCGGCCACCCTGGATCTGGTAGACGAGATGCGCCTGGCCCATCGACGGATCGAGGGTGGCGTCTGGATAGGAAAGACTGGATTGGCCGGTATTGTCGAGCGCGTAGGAGCCGTTCACGCCGCGATAGACAAAGCTGCGGAGCTCTTCGCCGACGCGATCGAACGACCGGGGATTTCCCGCCCGCGCCCAGGCATTGGCAAGCATGTTCACGCGATCATAGGCTATGCTCGCGTGGGAGCGGCCGGGCCGGACTCCGAAGGCTGATTCATACCGTTCGGCAAAGCCCCGGCCCAGAATATCCGAATACATCCCGGTGACGGTCGCCCAGATCACGCCTTCCGCCATGCCCCCGAGCTGATGCCGGAACACGGGAACCGAAGGGCCGTACAGGGTGTAGACCAGGGCATTTGCCGGATCGGCGGCAAAGGACCTCAGAAACGCGATGGTCTCTTCGGGGAAGTAGTACGCAAGCAGGATCGCGGCTGGCCGGACGTTGTGAATCCATTCGACCACTCTCGACCAATTGATGTGGACGAGAGGAAGATCGTCCAGCAGGTCGATCGTCCAGCCGTGCCGGGACGCAATCCTCTCCAGGCCGCGAAAGCCGATGTCCATCTCCGGCCATGCCGGTTGAATGACGGCGAGCCGCCGGCTGGCCGGCCTCCAGTGTCCCTGTGATTCAAGCTCGTTCAGGAAGCGGACAAACCCGGGGCCATAATAAATGTCGCTCGGGCCGATCTGAAAGACGTTGCGGAATCGCGTCCGATCCTGGCGGACACGCTCGACCATCGACTCCAGCGTCGCGTTGTTGAGATAGAGGCACCCGTAATCGGCGGCGATATCGTGGGCGACGTGCTGGGCGGCCGTGTATCCGGATACGATTGCCTCGACTTCGGCATCGACGAGGGTCCTGAAAGCGCGGGCCACCGACTTGGGTTGGCTGACATCGCAATCGACCACCTTCAGGTCGAGCTGCCGGCCGAGCACGCCGCCGCGCGCGTTGATCTCCCGGACCGCGAGCTGCGCGCCATTCAGCATCTCCACGGCGTCCGTCCCCGCAAATCCGTGAAGTGACAATGGCGCCCCGATCGTAATTTTGCGGCGATTGAGGCCGCGATGGCGCGTGCGGCCGGTGTCCGGTTCCTGCGCCGCCAGGGAGACGGGGATTCCCCCGTCGGGGGAGGGGACGCGCAACAGGCCCTGATCGACCGCCAGGACGGCAGCGCCGGCGCGGGTCGTTTGGCCAAGCTTTCGGAGGATGCGTTCGACGTGGGTCGAGATGGTCCGTCGGCTTCGCCCGAGCCGCGAGGCGATTGCCGGGTTGCTGAGGCCGCTCGCCAGGAGGGTCAGGATATCGAGCTCGCGGACCGTGAGGTCGAAGGGAGGCGGGATGGGAAGTGCCGAAACGATCCCCTGGATGCCGAGCCCCTGGTCGGACTCGACCGTAATGCTGAGCCAGCGCCTGTCCCGATCGATCCAGATGAAGCGGGTTGTCTGCCGCTGGCTCGCGACGGCGCTCCGTATGCATTCCCGGAGCACCGGTTCTTCGCTGACGACAGGGAACCTACCGGCCGCCGCGCCGCATTCTTCGAACTCGCCGTGCTCGTTGATCTGGAGAACGACGGAAGGGTCGACGCTCAACGTGTTCGGCACAGATGAATCTCGTTTCTCAGCCAAGGCCGTCAAGCCGCCCGAGAACGTTTCTCCCACTGTTCACAATACAAAGAGATTTCTAGGTTGTCATGGGTGAAGGTTAGGGCTTCTCCCGTTGATGGCGCGCCTGGGAGCGGCCGCCCTGCACTCACGCATTTCAGACAGGACTCCGACATTCCACTCTGTGTCGGAGCCTTGCGAGAGGTTTGCCACTACTCCGGGCCAACCAATGACATTTCGCGAGTCATGATTGTTGGAGGATCGGCCGCGGCGCTACACCGGCCCGGGCGAGCGTCGCGGCATCGGAATTCGGAGCCGCAGCCGCGACTGGAGTGGACTTCAGGCGGCGATCGACATGACCGTCGCTTCGCCGTCAGCTCACCATGGACTTCGCATTGTCGGCGAGGCAGATCTCGGTGACGCGCAATCCGTGCTTGGTGATGCGCGAGGGGAACCGGTCCTTCAGCCGCTCCTCGTGCGGCGGGATCACCCTCCGGGTTTCATTGCCGGCCATCTTGACCATTTCCTCGGTCACGTTGAGGAGGTTCTGCTGGCTGCCCGTCGCGAGGCCGACCGGGATGTAACGGCCGTCGGGAGGACCGCCCTTGCCGGTCGTATCGCCGAGGTTCTCGAACTGATAGGCGAGGTCGCCGGCGAGCACCCAGACATCCTGCGATTCCGCCAGGCCGTCATTGCGAACCGACACCCACATCGAGCCGAAGGTGTGGGTGTCGAACGCTGGATGCAGGTTGATGCCGGGGAGAACGTCTTCCATGGCACCATCGACGCAGACCATGCGCTGGTTCCGGGCGAGGTCGACGCCGCGCAGGATGTCGGCCGGGTCGATGCCGGTAAGCAGGAAGCGCATGCGCTCCGGCAGGGACAGCGCCCACACCCATTTCGCAATCTCGCGTTCCTGAATGTAGAACGTCGCCTTGGGGAAATCCTCGACATTGCCGAAATGGTCGAAGTGGGAATGCGATATGAATATCGTGTCGACGTTCTCGGGGGTGAGTTCGATCTCGGCGAGCACCTCCTGCGGCGAATGCCAGTTCTCGACGCCGAGGCTGTTGCCGAATTCCCAGCCATAACCCTTGTTCATGTGGCCGACGTCGAACATCGCGACATGGCCGTTGCCCTTGATGACCGTGTAGCAGTAGGGGAGCTTCAGGTAGCCCTCGTTGTGCGCCCCGTAGAGGACGCCGCTTTTGTGGAACTTCGGCACATAGCTGTATTCCAGCACCCAGATCGAATATTGCTTCACGCCCTTCCTCCCGGTCTTGTGGTTATTGAGACAGGCTTGCTCCACAGCTGCAGCAGGCGCCGCTTTGGTCGACCATCGCGAGGCCGAGCCGGTGGTCGCAGGCCTGCTGCATCAGCCGATAGGCTCTCTTCAGGTGGCTGCTCGCCCTGGCGACGCTTTCGTCGGTATCGCGCGGGCGCATCTCGGTCATGACGGAAATCGCCCGCTCGACCTGCGCGACCGCTTCCCGCAATCGGCCGAGGTCGGCTTCTTTGCCCTGCGGTGCGGTGACCTTGCCGAGATGCTCGACGACCTCGCCCCACCGCTCCCGCGCGACCGCGATATCGGGAAGGTCCCCGACGTCGCGACAACGGCGTGTCTGGGCGAGGATCAGGATGCCCGAGAGCTGGCCGATGAGGGCACGCATGTTGGTGAAGACGGGATCGGCCGCCATCGCATAGGCGATCAGGCTCTCGTCTTCGACCGAAGCATGGATGACCGGCCCGGCCGTCAGTGCGGACGCGGTTTCGGGAGGAAACAGACGGTCGGGCCGGTTTTGTCTGCGGGGATCCATGTGACCTCCTCCGCAGCGCCTAATCCGCGGTCCAGCCACCGTCGATGACGATCGACGAGCCGGTCATCAGCGATGATGCGTCGGAGGCAAGCAGAACGATCGCTCCGATCAGGTCGTCCACCTGGCCGACACGGCCAAGCTTGATCTTCGATTCGACGTAGGTCCGGAATTCGGGATTGCCGAGGTAGTTGTTGGCGAGTTTGGTTTCGACGAAGGTCGGGCAGATCGTGTTGACCCGGATACCCTGCGGCGCGAGGTCGATCGCCATGGCGCGGGTCATGCCTTCCATCGCCCATTTCGACGCGCAGTAGACCGAGCGCGTCGCCGCACCGACATGGCCCATCTGCGACGACACGTTGATGATCGACCCTTTCTCGCCCGCCGCGACGAGCTTCCGGGCGACGGCCTGGGCGACGAAGAATGCGGCCCGCACGTTGAGCCCGAAGATGTAGTCGAAGTCCTCGATCTTGACGTCGACGAAGGTGTTGGTCCGGTTGATCCCGGCGTTGTTGAACAGGATCTGGTAGGGCTGCCGTTCGGCGATCGCTGGAAGGATCCGGTCAAGGTCCATGACGTCGACGGCCAAGGTGTCGGCCTTGCCGCCGCTTTGCCGGATCTCGTCCGCCGCAGCCTCTATCTCGTCAGCGCTGCGCGCGACCAGCGTCACCTCGGCACCCATCTCGGCAAAGGCACGAGCCGCGCCGAGGCCGATGCCGCGGCCGGCGCCGGTCACGAGCGCGCGCTTGCCGTCAAGTCGGAAACGCTCGGAGATCGATGTCGGCTGCGCGGTCATCGCGGTTGCCCCTACTGGTGGATCAGGATACCGCCGTTCACGTCAAGAACGATACCGGTGACATAGCTGGCAAGGTCGGAGACGAGGAACAGGCAGGCTTTGGCGATGTCGTCAGGAGTGCCAAGCCGGCCAAGGGGCGCGCTTGCGGCGATCTCCTTGCGTCTCTCCTCGGAGAGCAGGCCGGCGAAGATGTCGGTGTCGATGGTGCCCGGCGCGATCGAATTGACGCGGATTCCCTCCGGGCCGAGTTCGCGCGCAAGGGCCTTGCCGAGGGCCTGAACGGCACCCTTAGAGGTCGAGTAATGCGCGCCGCCGAAAATGCCGCCGCCGCGCTCCGCCGCGACCGAGCCGATGCAGACGATGTTGCCCTGCTTGCGGGAAAGGAAGTGAGGCACGACCGCCTGGCACATGTTGAACGTGCCGCGGACGTTGACGTTCATCACAAGATCGTAGCGTTCCGGAGTCGCTTCCATCAGCCGGTCCGGATGGCTGACGCCGGCGTAATTGACCAGGATGTCGATCTTCCCGAAGTCCGCGAGGACCTGATCGGCCAGTCGCTTGCACGCCTCGCGGTCGGCGACGTCGCAGCCATAGCCACGATGCTTCGCGCCGATGTCCTGGGCTGCCGCAACACTCGCCTCGGGATCGAGGTCGACGACGGCGACGCTGGCGCCTTCCTCGGCGAATCGCAGGGCCGTGGCCTTGCCGATGCCGCGAGGGGAGGCGGCGCCGGTGATGATCGCTACCTTGTCAGCGAGCAGCATTTGACGGGTTCTCCTTGTCCGGGGCTTCTCATGCACTCGCCGTGGTCGGCTCGACGGCGGTGGCGTAGGGGACGTTGCGGCCGCCATAGCGGCGGACGCGGATATTGGCTTGCTCTGCGTGACCTGCGAATCCTTCCAGCATGCAGAGCCTCGAGCAGCGTTCGCCGATCATCGCCGAGGCCTCGTCGGTCAGCACGCGCTGGTAGGTGCAGGTCTTGAGGAACTTGCCGACCCACAGGCCGCCGGTGTAGCGCGCCGCCTTCATGGTCGGCAGCGTGTGGTTCGTTCCGATCACCTTGTCGCCGTAAGCGACGTTGGTCCGCGGTCCGAGGAACAGGGCGCCGTAGTTGCGCATGTTGGTGAGGAAGTAATCGGGATCGCGCGTCATCACCTGGACGTGCTCCGACGCAATACGATCTGCCTCGGCCACCATCTCCTCGTCGTCGTCGCAGACAATCACCGCGCCGAAATTCTCCCATGCCTGCCGGGCGATTTCGCCGGTCGGCAGGATGCCGAGGAGGCGCTCCACCTCTTCCATGGTCGCCCGCGCCAGGCTCTCCGAAGTCGTCAGCAGGATCGCGGGGGAGGTCGGCCCATGCTCGGCCTGGCCGAGCAGATCGGTCGCGCATATCTCCGCATCGACGCTGTCGTCGGCGATCACCAGGGTCTCCGTTGGCCCGGCGAAGAGATCGATGCCGACCCGCCCGTAGAGCTGGCGCTTCGCTTCGGCGACATAGGCGTTGCCCGGGCCGACGAGCATGTCTACGGCGGGGATGGTCTCGGTGCCGAGAGCCATGGCGCCGACCGCCTGTACCCCGCCGAGGCAGTAGATCACGTCTGCCCCTGCCATATGCTGGGCCGCGACGATCGCCGGCGCGGGCTTGCCCTGATAGGGCGGCGCGCAGGTCGCGATATGCGGCACGCCGGCGACCTTGGCGGTGATGACCGACATATGGGCGGAAGCAAGCATCGGATATTTGCCACCGGGCACGTAACACCCGACGGAACTCACCGGGACGTTCTTGTGTCCGAGGACGACGCCGGGAAGCGTCTCGACCTCGAGGTCGACAAGGCATGCCTTCTGCTTTTCGGCGAAGCCACGGACCTGGGCCTGGGCGAAGGCGATGTCGTCGAGGTCCTGCGCGGAAAGCTGACTGAGGCAATCGCGGATCTCGGCGTCGGTCAAACGGTAGTCGTCACGATCCCAACCGTCGAACCGGGTGGAAAGATCGCGGACGGCGCGGTCGCCGCGTTCGGCAATGTCGGCGAGGATCCCTTCGACCGTCGACCGGACCTTGGCGGAATCCTCTGCCACGGCTTCCGCGCTTCGGCCTGCCTTGAGTCGCTTCATCTAATTTGCTCCTTCGTGACCGGCGGTCGACGTGGCCTGTGTCGACCGGGCGGTCTCGTACATTTTGACAATTGCCGAGGAATCCAGTTCCGAGGAACCGCTGGTGGCCAGACCCCGGTAAAGCTCGTATGCGGTGCCGAGCATCGGGGTCGGCGTTCCCGTAGACTCGGCCAGTTCTTCGACCATGTGGAGGTCCTTGACGATCTGCCGGACATAGGCCCGGGGGCGGAAATCGCGCTCGACGATCCGCGGATAGAGCTGGCGGAGAAGGACGCCGTCGGCATGGCCACCGGCAACGCAGGCCGGGATTGCCGCAGCGTCGATGCCGGAAAGCTCGGCCAGTCTCGCGCCCTCGGCCAGAACGACGTGGAGGCAACCGACGATCAGCTGGCTGACCATCTTGGCCACCAGCCCGTCGCCCGTCGGGCCGACATGGGTGAAATTTGCCGAGACCGTATCGAAAAAGGGGCGCAGCCGGGCGATATCCGCGGGGTCACCGCCCGCCATCACGGTCAGCGTTCCGTCGGTCGATGCGACCGGTCCGCCCGAGACCGGTGCGTCGATCCAGCTACAGCCGGTCTCGTCCTTCAGGCGTTGCGCAAAACTCCGGCATCGATCGACCTCGATCGTCGAAAAGTCGACCAGCAGGCATGGCGGGCGGATGCGCCCCGCAATTCCGTCCTGGCCGAAGACGGCCTCCTCGACGGCGGCGGGCGTCGGCAGATTGAGGACCACGATGTCGGCGCCTTCGACGACATCGCCTGCGGATGCGGCCGCCGTGGCACCGGCCGCGACCGCCTCCTGCATCCGCTCCGGCGAAACGTCGAACGCACGCAGGGCGTAGCCCGAAGCGAGCAGCCACCTGGCCATCGGGCCGCCCATCAGGCCGACCCCGACATATCCGATCGTCTCAGTCATCGAGCCGGTAGAAGTGAATGGCGTTGTCGTGGAACAGCTTCCGACGCTCGTCGTCGGAGAAACCAGCGGTGATGGTCTTGTAGCCGGAGAAGATCGTCTCCAGATCGCCGCAGACGCCGTCCACCGGGAAGTTGCTGGCGAACATGCAGCGGTCGACGCCGAATGCCTCGATCGTGCTGAGGACCACCTCGCGATTATTCTCGGCGGTCCACGGTACTCCGGGCAGGCCGATGCCCGATATCTTGACCGCGACGTTGGGGCATTCGGCGAAATCGTTCATCGCCGCCTTCCAACCCGCGAGCCCTTCCCGGCTGCGGTCGGCCGGAAGGCCGGTATGCAGGAGCACGATGCGGGTGTCGGGGAAGGCGCGGGCCAGCGCCGCCGCCTCGTCGAGATGCCACCACGGCGTCTGCAGATCGAACTGGAGGCCGAGCGGCTGCAGCCGGGCGAAGCCTTCGCGCCAGAGCGGGTCACTCATGCTCGTCGACTGTCCGCTGCCGGGCCTGGAACTGCCGCGCGGCTTCTGGCGGACGCCGCGGACGAAGTCGCGTGCTGCGTGGCTCTCGAGAACCTCCGCAACATCCTCGCGATCGAGCCATGCCTGGGCGATCGCGGCGGTGGGGAAGCCGGTCTCCTTCCTCAGGCCGTCGATGAAATCCATTTCACCGATCGGGTCCTTCGGGTCCCACTCCGCTTCGAGATAGACGATCTTGACGACGTTGTGCGGGCCGGCATCGGCAAAATAGTCGGAGGGGAGATAGCGCCGGCAGATCGACGAATAGTCGCCGTAACGGAATGGGATCAGCGGCTTGTCGCACAACCAGGGAAGGTAGTATTTCTCCGGGTCCCAGAAATGGACGTGCGGGTCCACCATTGGAAAGTCGGACGTCATCGAAGCCTTGCTCCCTCCCCTCGATCGAATGCGCGGCAACCGACCGGTTTGCGATCTCTCGGGACGATTTTCGTCCCGGACTCTGGTGCGTCGGTCCGGGTTCGAAGCGTGAAACTAGAATATCGAGAACGTTCTCCGGGAACGTTTTCAATGACCCACCGTAGGGTCGTCTGTTCGGTCGTGTCAAGGGACCGAAGCGTCGATGTTGCGTTTCCCGGTGGGGGTTGTCAGCAACTCGCGGCGCGGCTACAGAACGCGAAAATGGTCGAGAGGCGATGAAGCGCAGGACACTCGTTGCGGGGCAGAAGCCTCGAATAACCCTCCGCGATCTGGCCAGGGATCTCGACCTCTCGGTGGCCACCGTGTCTCGCGCATTCCATCAGAATGCCGACATCGCGAAGGATACCCGCCGCGAAGTCCTGGAGCGGGCGGCCGCACTCGGCTACCGCCCCAATCCGCTGGCGCGAAGCCTGATCACCAAGCAGACCCACATCGCCGGAATCGTCGCCGCGGATATAACCAACCCGTTTTATCCGGAAGTGCTTAACCAACTCACCGAGGCCCTGCAGACGGAAGACATGAACGTCATGCTGGTCTCGGCGAGCCCGTCGCGCAGCAGCGACGAGGCATTGCGCTTGCTCCTGCGCTACCAGCCGGACATCGCGATCCTCCTCGCCGCCACCCTGACATCGGCGGCCGCGAGAGACTGTCGCGAAGCCGGCACGCCGGTGATCTTCTTCAATCGCTACGTTTCCGACGGCGAGTCCTGGGCCGTCACCTGCGACAACGTCGATGGCGGCCGGCAGATCGCCGACCGCCTGATCGATCAGGGCCACAAGCGGCTTGCCTACGTGGCCGGCCGGCCCGATGCGTCGACGACCGTCGATCGATGGGAGGGCTTTTCCAAGCGATGCATCGCGCGTGGCGTTGCGCCGCCGCTCCGCGAGGACGCCGGCGCCTTCGGCTACGAGGCCGGCTACGAGGCGGCGAAGCGGCTGCTCGCCCGGACGCCGCGACCTGACGCGGTCTTCGGGGCGAATGACATCGTCGCCCTCGGCGTCGTCGATGCTGCCCGCAGGGAATTCGGGCTGCGGGTTCCCGACGACCTGTCGGTCGCCGGCTTCGACGACATCGCCATGGCATCCTGGCCGTCCTACTCGTTGACGACGGTCCGCCAGCCGGTCGCCGCGATGGTCGAATCCACCGTCGACATCGTCCGCAAGATCCGACAGCACCCTCGCGCCAGGCCCAAGATCGTCCGCCTCTCGGGGACGCTGATGGAGCGCGACACCACCTGGTTTCGCAGCGAGGGGTGATTGCTTTCGCCGCCGCTGCGTTGACGTGACCGGCCGGGAGGTCCCGGGAACGCAGGACGCGGCGATGGCGATCCGACTTTCCAAAATGATGATTTCGTGATGCAGTCTCGTGGCGAGCTTACGCCGCGTGCGGCAAGATGGCGGCCGAAAGAACGCGCCGTTCGGCGGCAAGCGGTCGCTCCATAGCAGCTTTGCCGGTGGCTGATTGCCGAAGCTCACTTGACAGAGGCGAAGAATGAACAATACGCTGTAAACGTTCCCGGAGAACGTTCTCGAAAGTTCTCTCCGGGAGCCAAGTCGAGGAAACATCGACTGAAACCGAAGGACAAAGGCGAGGGTTTCGTGCGGTCGGCCGCTTACGGGATCCTTGAAGGGGAGGAAGTGGTGAATCGCACTGCCAGGATCAGCTTCTGGGCTGCGCGCATGGACGGGGTGAAGCGGTGAGCGCTTCGGGCCACGACATGAACGGCGCGCCCCGGCCGACCGAGGACGACAATCGCAGGACGATCGACGCGATTGTCGAAAAGATTCCATTCCGTTCGAGCCGCGGCATTCTTGCGGCGACGATCCTGCTCTTCCTGGTGAGCTGGATCGTCCAGCCCGAAACGCTCGGCAGCAGCGCCATGAGCGGGATGATCCCGTTTGCGGCGATCCTCGCCGTCATCGCCCTGGGACAGACTCTGGTCATCCAGCAGGGCGGTATCGACCTGTCGGTCCCGGGTGTCGTCTCCCTTAGCGGGATCATCGTCGCCTACTATTCGAGCCATCAGCCCGGTCTTGGCGACGCGAATCTGTTGACCGCGGTTTTGTGGGCGCTCGGGGTCGCGGCGGTCGCGGGCCTGGTCAGCGGATTGCTGGTCAGCAAGGCGCAGGTCGCGCCGATTGTCGCGACCATAGGCATGAACGCGGTTCTCTACGGGGTGAACCTCCAGATCTCCGGCGGCACGCCGGTGCAGGTTCCGGAGAGCCTGTCGACGTTCGTCGACTACAAGATTTTCGGCGTGACCACGCTGGCCTATCTCGCCGTGGCGATCACCATCGTCGTCATGCTCATCATCAAGAAGACCGTTTTCGGCAGACGCTTCGAGGCGGTTGGCGCCAATGCCCAGGCGACCCGTGCCGCCGGCGTTGTCGCGGGGCGCTATCAGTTAGCCGCCTATGTCGGCGCGGCGGTGCTTTATGCGATAGGGGGAATATTCCTCGCCGGGATCATATCGCTGCCGAGCGCGTTCCAGGGCGACATCTACCTCATTCCCTCGATCGCCGCGGTGGTGCTCGGCGGGACGTCGCTTTTCGGCGGATCGGGAAATCTTGTGGCGACGGTCATCGCCGCGGTCTTCCTCACCCAGTTGCAGCAGCTCGT
Organism: Bauldia sp.; assembly: GCA_020442095.1. Next base: position 18,557 of record JAGRKY010000430.1, on the reverse strand, counting down.
GCTGACGACCGGTGCCAGCGCAGGGGTGCAATTCCTTTTCCAGGGTGGCGCGATCATCGTCGGCGTCGCGGTGTACAGCCTTAAGCTGAATGAATTGACGGAGCTGCTGAAAATGCTCATCCGGCGCAACCCGGCGTCGGAGGCCACCGGCAGCTCGAGTTCGTGAGAGAGGGTGCGGGGCGTCGTCACGTCCGCGGACCCGGAGTGGGAACAATCAAGGAGGAGTTTCTGATATGATTTCGAAAAGCCAAAAAAGGCTGTTGTCGGGTGCGGTGACGGTCGCAGGGATGGCAGTCGGCGCACTGCCGGCCCTCGCAGCGCCGGATTGGTGCCAGAATATCTCTGACGGCCTCTATTGCGCCGAGCCCGAGGCCACGCCGCCGAACTTCTGCGGCGACAAGGAAATTTCGGTCGCTCTCGCGGATGGCTTCGCCGACAATCCTTGGCGACAGATGACCACTGCCGCCGCGATCAACGAAGCGAGCCGCTGCCCGAACGTCATCGGCTGGGAGCATACCGACGGCCAGGGCAACACCCAGAAGGCGATCTCCGACCTCCAGGGTCTGGCCGCCAAGGGCGTCGAGGCGATCGTGGTCTTCCCGGATGCCGGTCAGGCAATGCTGCCGGCGATCCGCGACGCCTACAAGCAGGGCAGTGCGGTTGTCCCGTACCGGGTGAAGGTCGGCGGCACCGAGGGCCAGGACTACAACGTCTTCGTCGGAACCAATTTCTACGATCACGGCGTCATCTGGGCCAAGTGGATCGCGGAAGCCATGGGTGGCAAGGGTACCCTCGGCTACGAAGGTGGCCCGCCCGGGAACAGCGAGAGCGAGGAAAAGGCCCAGGGCATGCGGGACGTCCTCAAGGACTTCCCCGACATCGAATGGATCGGCCAGGAGCCCTTCGAGGCGACCAACTGGGATCCGAGCCTGATCGCCAAGTCGCTCACCGCGCTGATCGCCAAGTACCCGCAGATCGATGGCATGTTCGGTGACCTGTCGATCCCGCTGCTGACCTCGGGCGCTTTCCAGCGTGCCGACCGCAAGATGCCGCTGATCGCTGGCGAGGATGCCAACGGTTTCGGCTGCTACTGGGAGAAGGCCCAGGCCGACGGCAGCGACAAGAACTTCCAGTTCATGACCACCAGTGCCGAGCAGTGGAACGTTCGTCTCGCCATCCAATGGGCCATCGCCGAAGCAGCCGGCGGCAAGGTCGATCAGCCGCTCGTCGTCAAGGACACCAAGGGCGGTGAGCATGTGGTTGCGAACCCCGGCGACAAGATCGTCACGAACTTCGTGATGGACGATTCGCTCAAGGGTATCGTCTTCTGCACGCCGGAACTGCCGGATTCGGCGGGTAACGGCACCAGCCTGACGACCGCCCAGACGCTGGGCGCCCTGAAGGGCGGCCTGTAAGCGCCACACGGCGTAGCGCAAAACGAGGGGAGGGGACCGGCCGCGCCGGCCTCCTCCTCCTTCATCTTCAAGACTGGCCGGACCGGCGGGTCGCGGCGCAAGGGAGTGGGATGGTGTCGGTGAAAGAGCGGAGCCCCGAATTGGCAGAAGCCCCTGCAATCGGCGCCGCCGGGCTTCAGCTGAAACATGTCTCGAAGCGCTATGGCGGCGTGGTCGCTGTCAACGGCGTATCCTTCACTGCGATCGCAGGTGAGGTTCACGCGCTGCTTGGCGAGAACGGCGCGGGCAAATCGACATTGATGGGCATCGCATCGGGTGACGTGCGTCCCGATACCGGGACCGTTGAAATCGGCGGCGAAGCGATTGGCCGGCTTTCGGCGGCGCAGGCACAGCGCCACGGCCTGGCCATCGTCCACCAGCACCCGGCGGTCCTGCCCGACCTCACCGTCGCTGAAAACATGGCGCTCGCCGTGCCCGCCCATTTGCGCCGGGGCAACCAGACCATGATGGAGTGGGTCGCGAGCCAGCTCGAGCGGGTCGGCTGCGCCATCCATCCCAAGACGAGGATGACCGACGTCGGGGTGGCGCAGCGCCAGCTCATCGAACTGGCCAAGGCTCTCGCGATCGAGCCGAAGGTTCTGATTCTCGACGAGCCGACGGCACCGCTGACCGCCGATCTCGTCGACCTGCTGTTCGAGAAGATTCGCGAGGCCGCGCGGCGTGGCGCGGCGATCATCTACATTTCGCATCGCCTTCAGGAGGTCCGCCAGATCGCGAACCGGGTGACGGTCATGCGCGACGGCGAGGTCCAGGGATCCGCCCTGGCCGAAGACATGTCCGACGACGAGATGCTGCGTCTCATCGTCGGGCGCTCGGTGACCAGCGTGTATCCCGAGAAGGGTGGCGGCGCGCGCAAGGACGGCGAGCTCGTCGTCAAGAACCTGTCGGGACGCAATTTCCACGATGTCAGCATGGTCGCCGGCGGCGGCGAGATTGTCGGCATCGCCGGTATCGTCGGAAACGGCCAGAGCGAATTCCTGCGATCGCTTGCCGGTCTCATCAACGCCTCCGGCGAGGTCTCGCTGGGCGGCAATGCCCTGCGGCTCGGCAATCCGGAATCGGCCTACAAGGCCGGCGTCATCTTCCTGTCCTCGGAACGTCAGACCGAGGGCCTCCTGATGCGGATGTCGGTGCGCGAGAACGCGGCGCTGGCCGCCCTGCCGCGCTTCGCCCAGTTCGGGGTGGTTCGCGGGTCGGTCGAGCGCGCAGCCGTCGAACAGCAGCGCAAGAACCTCGCCATCCGTACGGCTTCGATCGATGCGAATGTCGGCAGTCTGTCGGGCGGCAACCAGCAGAAGGTGATCCTGGCACGCGCCCTGCTGGCGAATCCATCGCTGGTGCTGGCGGAAGAGCCGACGGCCGGCGTCGACGTCGGCGCGCGCGCCGAGATCTATTCGATCCTTCGCGAGATCGCCAACGCCGGCACGCCGGTCATCATCGTCTCGTCGGACACGCAGGAGCTCGAGGGGCTTTGCGATCGGGTCATCGTCTTCTCGCGTGGCCACAACGTTGGCGAGCTGACCGGCGACGACGTCACCGAGGAACAGATTGGCCGCAAGATGATCACGGCCACGACACACCGCAAGGAGCAGGACGGAAGCGGACGGACGGCTGGCGTCGACCAGCGGAGGGGCTGGGGCTGGCGCCTGCGGCAGTTCGCGGCCGGCGACTATGCGCCGAGCGTCGTCCTTGCGATCCTCATCCTCGCTCTCGGCGCCTACGCGACGGATCACAACATTCGTTTCGTCTCGGCCTTCAATATCGAGAAGATGCTGCTGCTGGCGGCCGCTCTTGCGTTTATCGGATACGGGCAGGCCTGCGCCATTTTCACCGGCGGCATCGATGTGTCGGTCGGCCCGCTCGTCGGCCTGGTCGTCGTCATATCTTCTTTCTTCTTCTCGGACGGCAGCGTCGCCTTCACGATGATCATGGGGCTTGTCGCCATGATCGGCGCCGGCGCTCTGGTCGGCTTCGTCAATGGTTCGCTGATACGCTTCGGAAATTTCACGTCGGTCGCCGCGACGCTTGGCATCTTCATCATCCTTCAGGGATTCTCGGTCCTGCTGCGGCCGACGCCGGGCGGCCCGATCAGGACTGATGTGATCGACTTCATCCAGTACGAGATCGGCGGCGTCCCCATCGCTTTCGTCGTCGCCCTGCTCCTCGGTATCGGCCTCGAGATCGCGCTGCGCCACACCCGCTGGGGTCTGAGCCTGCGCGGCGTCGGATCGGACGAAGTGGCGGCCTCTCGCATCGGCGTCGCAACGGGCTGGGTCATCGTCGGTGCGTTTGTGGCCTGTTCCGTTCTCACCGCTCTCGGTGGCATCATGGTCATGGCCCAGCTCGGCATCGGAGACGCCAACCAGGGCGTCACCTATACGCTCAGCAGTATCGCGGCCGTCGTACTCGGCGGGGCGAGCCTGTTCGGTGGCCGGGGCGCTTTCATTGGTGTCCTGTTCGGAGCTGTCCTGATCCAGGTCATCAACTCGACGACCACTTTCCTCAGTCTGTCGGGCGCCTGGCAATACTGGTTCATCGGCGGCATCACGCTTGGCGCTGTCGCTGTCTATTCCCAGGCCCGCCGGCCCCGGGCCTAGCGGCCACCGTGGCACGACGTGAAAGGCATCCAGGCCGGCGTGATTGAGCCTGGACGCCCGGGGCTGCCAGGCGCCACGGCTGTGGTGCGCCACAGCCTTGACGATCCGGGGCTGCCGCGCATATGAGCGGACCCGTCGATCCAGTCGGTCGGCAATTCGTGCTCGCGCGAGACGGCCAGGTACGCCCGGGATGAAGAAGATAACTTCAAACGAAGTGGCACGCGCCGCCGGCGTCTCGCAGCCGACCGTATCCCGGGCCTTCAGCCGACCGGACGTGGTTTCCCAGGAGACGCTGGAGCGGATCCACTCCATTGCGGCCGAACTCGGCTATCGGCCGAACGAGCTCGCGCGCTCACTGATTTCACGGAAGTCGAACGTCATCGGCTTGGTGATGGGCGACATCCTCAACCCCTTCTATCCGGCCGTCCTCCACGCCTTCACCCAGAGCCTCCAGAAGATCGGACGCCGGGTGATGCTGTTCAGCCTTCCGCCCGGCCAGGACGTCGACGAGATCGTCCCGCAGCTCATGCAGTATCAGGTCGCCGGGGTGGTGATCACCTCGGCCACCCTCTCGTCCCGGGCGGCGGAGGCCTTTGCGAGTGGCAGTACGCCTTTGGTGCTGTTCAACCGCACCGTCTACGGAGATGCGGTGAACTCGGTATCCTGCGCGAACGAGGAGGCTGGCCGCCTCGTGGCGCGAACCCTGGTGGAGGGCGGGCATCGGCGCTTCGGCCTGATCGGCGGCTTTGCCACCACGTCGACCCACATCGAACGGCGGCGCGCCTTTGTCGAGGAGCTTCGCCGCCACGGGATCACCGAACTCCGGGAGGAGCCGGGGGGAAACACCTATGAAGGCGGCTACGCCGCCGCCAAGGTGCTTCTCTCGGGTCCCGACCGGCCGGATGCGCTGTTCTGCATCAGCGACATCATGGCGCTCGGCGCGCTCGATGCGGCGCGACGCGACCTCTCGCTCAACGTCCCGGGCGACGTTTCGATCGTCGGCTTCGACGACATAGCCGCGGCGGCCTGGCCGAGCTACGACCTGACGACGGTGCGCCAGCCTGTAGAGACGATGACCGCCGAGGCCATCGCCATTCTTATCGACCAGATGGACAGGCCGGATGCGGCGCCGGTGTCGATCCGGGTGCCGGGCGAACTGGTCATCCGATCGTCCGCGCGGGTTGGCCCGGCCGGGTCGGCGTGACGCGGACGCTGCGCGGCCGTCAGACCAGGACGGGTTCGGTCAACCGCCGGGCGAGCTCGCAGGCGGACAGCATTCCGTCGGGGCTCGCCAGGTTCTGGCCGGTGATGTCGTAGGCGCTTCCCGACGAGGCGGTGATCGCCGGCACCGGGAGCCCACCGAGCATCGTCACCACGCGCTCGAAGCCAAGGGCCTTGAGCGCTATTTGCCCCTGGTCGTGGTACATCGTCACGACCAGATCAAAGGCGCCGCGATACGCGACCATCATCACCGTGTCGGGCGATATCGGTCCTCGGATGTTCATGCCCTCGCGCTTGAGCGCTTCGACGGCTGGCTGGATGATGTCGATGTCCTCCTGGCCGATCGTACCGCCGTCTCCCGCGTGCGGATTCAGGCCGGCCACCGCGACGCGCGGATTCGACAGGCCGGCGCGGGCCATCGTCGAGACGCCAAGCCGGGTCGCGTCGATGATCAGATCCGTTGTGAGCTTTCCCGCAACCTCGCCAAGCGGGACATGCGATGTCGCCCGCACCGTCCACAGCTTGTCGAGGACATTCAGCTCGCTGCAGAAGTGGCGGCACTCGAAGAGGCGGGCGAGATAGTGCATCTCGTCGATCTCGTCGAAGCCGGCGAGGCTCATCGCGTGCTTGTTCAGCGGCGCATAGACGATCGCGTCGATCTGCCTGGCCTTCGCGGCTTCGACCGCCGCCTGCAGGCTGCGCAGCGCGAAGAGACCGGCGGCACGTGAGGCCTTGCCTTCGGGGATATCGTCGAGATCGGTTTCGTCGATCGTCATCAGCAGCGGCTCCCGCGTGTTCTGCGGGATCGGCGCGCCTTGCCGGATCGTCTCCAGGTCGAGGTCGATACCGGCCACCCTGGCGCCGCCCGCCAGCACGGCCTCCGTGCCGATAACAATGAAACGAAGATCGTCCCGGTCCCAGTTCCGTTTCAGGAGCTTGGCCGCGATCTCCGGCCCAACTCCTGCGGGGTCACCGAGGACGAGCCCAATGCGGGTTGGTGCCATGTCGGTCGCTTAGCCTCCCATGCATCGACGGCGGTCCATGCCGCGGTCGCTATTGACTCATCACATAACCAAGGTTATCGCATATGCATACGAATGCAAAGCTTCAGATGCAGCCATTTTTCGGAATTCGTCGGTGGTACCATCCGCCGGCCGCCTCCTCCGGAATGGTCCGCGCAACGAAGCTGCCCAAAGGGAGGATGATCGATGGCAGGTCCTGCGACCGCGGGGAAGGCAAGCGAGGTTGAGCCGGCGACCTCCACGGCCATGGAACGGGAACGGACCGCCAAGGCGACGGCCGCAAGGCTGTCCGATCGCGTCGTCGTCGACGGCCGCCTGAGCGAGGCACTGTCCGGAGAATCATTTTCCGTCGAGAATCCGGCAAACGGCGAGGTCATCGGATCGGCGCCGCGCTGTCGCGAGGCCGATGTCGAGCGGGCGGTCCAGTCGGCGCAGAAAGCATTCCCGGCCTGGGCGGCGATCCCGACGCGCCAGCGCAGCGCGTTGATGCTGGAGATGGCCCAACGCCTCGAGGCCGAGGTCGAGAGCCTCGCCCAATTGTCGTCCCTGGAGACCGGCAATGCCTTGGCGACGCAGACGCGCGGCGAAGCGAAGACGATGATCGACATCCTGCGCTATTTCGCCGGCCTGGCCAGCGAGGTGCAGGGCAAGACGACGCCGTGGGCGCCGGGCAAGTTCCTTTACACGAAACGCGTGCCGGTCGGCGTGGTGGGCGCGATCATTCCGTGGAATGCGCCGTTGATGCAGTCGGCCTGCAAGATCGGGCCTGCGCTCGCGGCCGGCAACACGGTCGTGCTCAAGACGGCGGAGCAGGCGCCGCTGGCTGTCCTGCGGGTCTTCGAGCTGATCCAGGAGGTGCTGCCGCCGGGTGTCGCCAACCTGATTTCAGGATTCGGCGAGGAGGCGGGCAAGCCGCTTTGCGAGCACCCGCTGATCCGGAAAATCTCCTTCACCGGATCGAGCGCCGTCGGTGCCCAGATCATGCATTACGCGGCGGACAAGTTCATCACCGTGACCGCCGAACTCGGTGGCAAGAATCCCAACATCGTCATGCCCGATGCCGATCTCGACCTTGCCGTCGCGGGCATCATCCAGGGCCTCAGGCTCTTCCGGCAGGGCCAGTCCTGCACCGCCGGCACCCGGATCTACATCCACGAGGACGTTTACAGCGAAACGCTGGAGCGGGTGATCGCTGCCATGAACAAGGGCAGGATGGGCAACCCTCTCGACGATTCGACCGAGGTCGGTTCGGTGATCTCCGCCGAGCAGATGGCAAGGATCGAGCGCTACGTCGACATGGCGCGCAACACCCCCGGCGCGCGGATCGCCGTCGGCGGGGCACGTTCGCAGGATCCGGCGCTCAGCCGCGGCCATTTCTACCAGCCGACCCTGATCGAGGGGATCGCCGCCGACTCGCCGGTCTGTCGCGACGAGATATTCGGCCCGGTTGCCACCGTCGCACCGTTTCGCGATTTCGACGCCGTGCTGGCGGAGGCCAACAACTCCCGCTACGGCCTCGCCGCCGTGCTGTGGACGCGCGATCTGGCCCGCGCGATGGAATTCGTCGATCGGGTCGAGGCCGGCTTCGTCCAGGTCAACCAGTTCTCGGTCGCCGAGGCCAGCATCGAATACGGCGGCACCAAGATCAGCGGGATGGGCCGCGAGCTCTCGCTCGAGAGCATGGTGGCGTATTTCACCTGGCCGAAGACCGTCATCATCAATTCCGGCACGCCGGGCGTGTGAGAACAACAATACCGAGGGAGGAATACGGACATGCGGGTTGCCCTTATTGGCGTCGGCAACATGGGAAAGCCGATGGGTCGCAATATGCTGAATGCCGGCCATGAAGTGACCGGGTTCGACCTCTCGTCCGAGGCGGTCGACTACCTTGTCCAGCATGGCGGCAAGGCGGCTTCTTCAGCGGTCGAAGCGGCCAAGGGAGCGGAGGTCGTGATGACCATGCTTCCGACCAGCGAGCATGTCCGCGACGTCTATCTCGGCGAGGCGGCCCTCCTGGACAACGTCGCGCCCGGCACGGTGTTCATGGACAGCAGCACAATCTCGATCTCCGTCACCCGCGATCTCGCGGTGGAGGTGAAGAAGCGCGGCGGCAAGATGCTGGACACGCCGGTCTCCGGCGGCACGCATGGCGCGGAAGCCGGCACGCTGACTTTCATGGTCGGCGGCGACGCCGAGGATCTTGAGCTGGTCCGTCCGCTGCTCGAGGCGATGGGGCGCAACATCGTTCATGCGGGCACCAACGGGGCCGGACAGACAGCCAAGATCTGCAACAACATGCTGTCAGGCATCTGCATGATCGGATGCGTCGAGGCTCTGGCGCTCGGGGTCGCCAACGGCCTCGATCCGAAGATCCTCTCCGACATCATGCGCACAAGTTCCGGCACCAATTTCGCGCTTCAGCAGCTCAATCCCTATCCGGGTGTGATGGATACCGTCCCGTCCTCGCGCGGCTACACCGGCGGGTTCCGTACGGAGTTCCAGCTCAAGGACATGCGCCTCGCCGTCGAGCTGGCGAGCGAGTCGCGCACGCTGGCGACCCTTGGAGAGATTGCCTGCAATCTCTACGCCCTTCACTGCGACGCGGGTTATGCCAAGCACGACTATTCGAGCATCATGCTGATGATGGCGAAGGAGCTGAAAGAGCAGATGCCGAAGGGCGACTGACGCCTTTTCGCCGCTACACTCGGCACCGCGGCATCCGATGGGTCGGTGATGTCGGAATTCCCGTGGCGGCTCGCGGCGGCGTGCAGCCGTCGCCTCGCCGGCGGGAGCGGGCGGGGAAGGAAGACGCTGCACTCGACTGCCGTATCCAAAGCGCGGCAGGCGATTGCAGAGGGTGAGGGCATCTTTCCGCCTTTTGCAGAATGAGCGATCGGCCTAGACTTCGGTGCAATGCCGAACTCGAAGAAAATTGACATTGCCTTTGGCCGATCGGGCCTCGTCGTCTCCCTGCCACCGGGCGTCGAACCGACGGTCATCCGCAAATTGGCGCTCCCGAAGCTTGCTGACGGCCGCGCAGCGATCCGGGATGCATTCGAACGGCCAATCGACTCGCCCCCCCTCTACGAGCTCGTTCGGGGGAAGAGAAGTGCCTGCATCCTGATCTGTGACATTACCCGTCCGGTCCCGAACGGCCTTTTCCTCCGCCAGATGATCGAAACCATGATTGCCGGGGGCATTCCGCGCGACCGAATCACGGTGCTCGTTGCCACCGGGCTTCACCGTCCAAACGAGGGCGCGGAGCTTGCCGAACTGGTCGGCGACTCGTGGGTCCTCGACAATGTCCGGGTGGAGAACCACTTCGCGCGGAATGAAGCTGAACAGGTCGACCTCGGACCCACGGAGACGCGCGGGACACCGGTCAAGATCAACCGGCGCTTCGTCGAAGCGGACCTCAGGATCGCGACCGGTCTGGTCGAACCGCATTTCATGGCCGGCTGGTCCGGCGGCCGCAAGGTCGTGGCCCCCGGCGTCGCCGGGCATGAGACCATTCGGACTTTCCACTCGGCGCGTTTCATGGAGGATCCGCTCGCCGTCCAGTGCAACCTTGTCGGCAATCCGCTTCACGAGGAGCAGCTCCAGATCGTCCGGAAGATCGGCGAAATCTATGCCTTGAATACGGTGATCGACGAAGAGCGCGATCTGGTTTGCGTGACCTTCGGCGAAATCATCGCGAGCCATCTCGCTGCCGTCGCCTTTGTTGCCGAATCGACCCAGGTTGGCGTGCCGCGGAAGTTCAGGACCGTGGTCACTTCCTCCGCGGGCTATCCGCTCGACAAGACCTACTACCAGACCGTGAAGGGCATGGTGACGCCGATCGACATCCTCGAGCCGGGCGGGACGCTGATTGTCGTGTCGGAGTGCTCCGAGGGCTTCGGCTCAAGGGAGTTCCGCGAGGCACAGGAACGTCTTGTCGCTCTCGGTGCCGAACGATTCCTCGCGACGCTGACCGCAAAGTCCCTGGCCGAGATTGACGAGTGGCAGACCGAGATGCAGTTGAAGCCGATGCGCGTCGGCCGCGTCCAGCTCTATACGCGCGGCCTCGACGCCGAGGAGCAGCGAATAACGGCCGTGGAAATCATCCCCTCGGTTGAGCAGGCCATCGCGGCAAGCGTTGCACGCCATGGCGATGCGGCTGTCGCGGTGATTCCGGAAGGGCCTTACGTCATTCCGGTCTATCGTCCGTGAGTGACGTGACGACGATCCATCTCGATGCCGTGGGCGGGATCGCCGGCGACATGTTCGTGGCGGCGATGCTCGATGCCATGCCTGGACTCGCGCCGCGGGTGATGGCCGACACGGCGAAGGTCCTGCCCCGAGGCTTGGGGCAACCGTTGATCGAGGAGACAACAATCGGCTCCCTCAGGACCCTGCGGTTCGGTCTCGCCGAGCCGCAGCGCCGCGATCCTCCCCGACATGCGCCGGACGACACCGGCTTCCCGGCTCTCGTCCGCCGTATCGAAGGTGCAATGCTGGAGAATGGAACAGCACCCGAGGCGATCGCCATCCTGACGATCCTCGCAGAGGCCGAAGCGAAGATACACGGCGTGCCAGTCGATCATGTCCATTTCCACGAGCTCGCCGACTGGGACTCGCTGCTTGACGTGGTCGCCGCCGGCAGCATTGCGGCAGCGCTCCACGGTGCCCATTGGTCCGTCTCCGCCCTGCCGCAGGGCGGTGGTGTGGTCAAGACCGCGCATGGATTGCTGCCGGTGCCCGCACCGGCCACCACCCTGATCCTTGAAGGCTTCGTCTGGCGCGACGACGGCGTCGAGGGGGAGCGCGTCACGCCAACAGGCGCCGCAATCCTCAAGCATCTCATCGTCGGCGAGCAGCCGCGGATGACCAGGCGGCTCGTCTCGGCCGGAACGGGCGCTGGAACCCGGACCCTTCCCGGCATACCCAACATCCTTCGGGCGCTGGTGTTCGAACCAACGCGTACCACCACCGGCGATCGCGTGGCAGTCATCGATTTCGAGATCGACGACATGACAGGAGAGGAGATCGCGGCCGCGGCGACCCTGCTTCGCGCCGAGGCGGGCGTGATCGACGTTTCGATCGCCGAGCGCTGGGGCAAGAAGGGGCGGCCGATGCAATCATTCCAGGTCATCGCAAGGCCCGAAGCGGCCGAGGCCGCCATCAGCCGTTGTTTCGCCGAGACATCGACGATCGGCCTTCGCGTCAGGGAAGACACGCGGGTCGTGCTGGCGCGCGAATTGCGCGAAGTGGGCGGCATCCGCCTCAAGTCCGTCTGGCGGCCGGGCATGGAGGAAACCCGGAAAGCGGAAAGCGATGACCTCACGGGCGAGACATTGGCGGCGCGGCGAGCCTGGAAGCAGCAGACCGAGGACACCGACCAGTGAGCGCGGAGCCTCAGGCAATCTCGCTCGGCGCGGTGCTGTCGCGCTTCGGTCGGCTGGCCGTCGCGGTCAGCGGCGGCGTCGACAGCATGACCCTCGCAACCTTCGCTCACCGGACGAGAGGGCTCGCGATGACCGCAATCCATGCCGTCTCGCCGGCCGTCCCGGCGGACGCGACACGGCGCGTGCAGGAGCTCGCGGCGACCGAGGGTTGGGACCTGAAGGTCGTCGGCGCCGGCGAATTCGACGATGCGCGCTACCGGGATAATCCCGTCGACCGCTGCTACTTCTGCAAGACGCATCTCTATCATCGTATCCGCCTGCTGACGGACGATCCGATCGCCTCCGGCGCCAATCTCGACGACCTCGGGGACTATCGGCCGGGGCTGATCGCTGCGGCCGAAAACGATGTCGTCCATCCCTATGTCGAGGCCCAGATGACAAAGGCCGACGTTCGTTCCCTCGCGCGCTCGCTCGGCCTTTCCGGTATTGCCGAGCTTCCGGCGCAGCCCTGCCTCGCGAGCCGGATCGAGACGGGCATCGCGGTCGACCCCGACGACCTCGCATTTGTCGAGAAGGCGGAAGGCAGGCTTTCTTCGCTGGCGCCGCGAAACGCCACCCTTCGCTGCCGCATTACGTCCGGCGGCGTGGAACTGGAGCTGGATGAGGCCGCGATGAGGCAGAGGGAGGATCTCTCCGACGTGGTCCGCGCGCTCTGCCGCGACGCCGGACGAAATTTCGCGGGCGTGCGCAGCTATCGTCGCGGAGCAATGTTCGTGCGGCAACCATGACCGACATCCGGATGGATTGGGGCCGGGCGACACGGACAGGCGTCGCCGAGGCGGTGTTCTGCGCCGGAAAGAGCCCGGCACAGATCGACGCGATCGTCGCGGCCGCAAGCGGACGCGAACACCGTCTGCTCATGACGCGGCTCGATACCGAAACCCACGCCGCCCTCGTGTCGGAAACCTCCCGGGCGCTCGACTATGATCCGATCTCCCGAACAGCCATTCTGGGCGGCGCGACGCCGCTCGTCGCAAGCGGCACAGGGATAGTCGCCGCGGGCACATCCGATATGCCGGTAGCGCTTGAGGCGCAGAGGACCCTTGCCTTTGCCGGCCACGATTCGACGATGATCATCGACGTCGGGGTGGCCGGTCTGTGGAGACTTGTCGATCGCCGCGACGAGCTTGCTTCCTTCCGCGTCATCATCGCGGTTGCCGGCATGGAAGGCGCGCTGTTCAGCGTGATTGGCGGGCTGGTGCCTGCCCCGGTTATCGCGGTGCCGACTTCCGTGGGCTACGGGGTCGCAACCGGTGGCGTAACGGCGCTGAATGCGGCCCTTTCGAGCTGTTCTCCCGGGGTTGTCGTCGTCAATGTCGACAACGGGTTCGGCGCGGCGGTGGCGGCCTGCAAGATATTGATGAACCAACCTTCCGCCTGATTGATCACGCCGGCCGTCGTCCTCCGGCCGGGTCAATCAGGAACTTCCCTCTCCAGACCGACGGGACTTCGCTGACCGGTCGCCAATCCGCCCCATGCCGCATCAGCCTTCAACGGCGGCGATGGAAGGCGGACGACGTCGACGAATCGAAGCCTCGATCATTGGCGTGGAGCCGCAACGCGGTGGCCGGCTAAAGGGTATACACGCCGCCCTGATAGACCATGGCCGCTTCGTCCTTGTCCGGCACCGGGGTATTTGCGAACACCTTCTCGCGATACGCTTCGGAGGAGTCGGCGGCCTTGTAGCCAAGGATGCCGGCAAGCCGGTTGTCCCAGAACGTGGCTGCATTGTCCGAAACGCCGTAGACCACCAGATTGCCGACGCGCGGCGCGGTCAGCGCACGCGACACGAGCTGAATGAGATCGCCATAGGAAAGCCACGTCAGCAGCATCCGCCGATCGGTGGGTTCCGGGAAGCTCGAGCCGATGCGGATGCTCACCGTTTCGATCCCGTGCTTGTCCCAGTAGAGGCTCGCGAGGTTTTCGCCGAAAGCCTTGGAGAGGCCGTAGAACGTGTCGGGCCGCTGCGGCACGGCGGTATCGATCACCTGCGACTGGGGATAGAAGCCGATCGCGTGGTTGGAGCTTGCGAACACCACCCGCTTGACGCCGGCGAGCCGCGCCGCTTCGTAGAGATGGTACATCCCCGCGATGTTGACCCTCTCGATGCTCTCGAAATCCGCTTCCGTCGATATGCCGCCGAAATGGACGATCGCTTCGATGCCTTCGACGAGTCTGGTCGCTGACGTCGGATCGGCGAGATCCGCGACGATCGTCTCCTCGTTGGCTTCGGGCGGATCCATCGGATTGATGTCGGTCGATCGCAGGAATTCGAGCTCCTTCCGCAGGGCAGGGCGCAGCACGCGGCCCAACCCGCCCGCGGCGCCGGTCAGTAAGACTTTCTGGAAGATCATTTCTTTCCTCATTATCCGCCGAGGCAACCTCGTGTGTTCACATAAAGAGCGTAGAGGGATTGGCTGGCAGCCATGAACAGCCGGTTCCTCCGGCGACCTCCGAAGCACAAGTTGGCGCAACGCTCCGGCAGCTCGATCCGGCCTATCCGCTCGCCTTCCGGAGAAAAGACGACGACCCCGTCGAGCTCCGGCGTGCCCATCCCCCATCCGCACCACAGGTTCCCGTCCTCGTCGACGCGAAAGCCGTCGAGCGTTCCGCCGTCCGACGCGTCGATGAAGGTTCTTCGCCGGGCAACGCGCGTTCCATCGACGATGTCATAGGCGAGGATTCGACGCGGATCAGTCCGTCCCTCGACCACGTAGAGAATGGCTTCGTCAGGGGAAAAGGCGATACCGTTCGGACCCTTGATCTCACTGTCAACCACGGTCGCGGCGCCCGTGCGGCCGTCGATGCGGTAGACGTTGCTTGGAAGCTCCGGGGTTGCCCGGTCGCCCTCATAGTCGCCGGAAATGCCGAATGGCGGGTCGGTGAACCAGATCGAGTCGTCGCTCTTGACCACAAGGTCATTCGGCGAATTCAGGCGCTTCCCGTCGAAGCTGTCGATGAGAACGGTGATGCTGCCGTCATACTCGGTGCGGGTTACCCGGCGGGCGCCGTGTTCGCACGTGACCAGGCGCCCCTGGCGGTCGCGTGTGTTGCCGTTGGCGTATTGGGACGGAGAGCGGTAGACGCTTGTCGTCCCGGTCCCTTCGTCCCACCGCAGGATGCGGTTGTTCGGGATGTCGCTCCACAGAAGGCAACGCTGGTCGCCGAACCAGGCGGGTCCCTCGGACCACCGGCAGCCGGTCGCGAGACGTTCGATCGCGGCATTCGGCAACCGGTACTTTTCGAAGCCCGGTCGCAGAATCTTGATCGCAGGGTCGGGATAGCGGGCGATTGTTTCCGACATGGCCTTTTCTTTGTCCCTGATCTACCGCCCGCGCGGCAGCCGGCCGTTCAACATCACGTGGACAGCCTCGTCCAGCGTCACCTGGCTGGCGCCCGCGATCGGCCCCGTGGCTATGACATGCCCGTCAGGCGGAACCTCGCCCGACGTCATCCTGACGGCTCTGACGCCACCATGCGGCAATCGCCCCGCCGATGCCAATGCGCGCTCGAAGGCGGGCCAGTCCGATTCGGCAATCGCAACGACGTCGACCTTGTCCCTGGGGCGATCCCAGCGCATCAAGGTCGTTGCGCTGCGGCCAAGCAGCCATTCCTTCTCCTCGGCGGAGAATGCTGGCGCCAGCCGGATGGAAAACAGCATTTCCGCCAGGGTTTCGTGGCCGCGGCATTGGGTCCAGTCGCTTTCCCACATCACACGATGTGCACCGAAGGCGTCGACGAGGCGCCGCAGCTGCCGCAGCACATCCTCGTAGGGAAAGGGCATCGCGGACATCTTGGTCATGTGGCCCCATTTCACCGCGACGTTGGAATGCGCCGAGAGGGCGATGACCTCGTCAAGTGGTGCGAACCGGTCTTCGCCGATGCGTCGCCAGTCCTCCGGAACGCCGGCATGGTCGATGATGAACTGGAGATCGGGAAATGCTCCGGCCAGCAGCCCGAGCTCCGGCATCCGCCCCGGAAGGGTGATCCAGACCGGCACCTCGTGTTCCATGGCAGTCCCGAGGAAGCGGTCGTAACCGCCCTCGGCGAGGCTCGCCGCGGAAGGCTTGTCGATGCGGATGCCGAGCCGTCCCGGCTGCAGCCGGACTCCGGCAACCAGGGCCTCCATGTCCGGATCCAATGGATCGATGCGCACGACATAGCCGAAGCGTGCCGGGAAGCGCGTGACGGCCTCCTCGGAGATGTCGAAGCGATACCGCATGGCGCCACCCGCGAGGCGCTCCCCGGTCGTCGGGTATTGGTCGATGATCGCCGCGTCCACGCCCGTCGCATCCATCGCGGCAATGCAGGCGTCGATACCAAGATGGTTCAGGTGGACCTGACCGTCGATGATCTCCATTGTCCCTGCTTGCCCCACCCTGGATCTTTCGTCGGCTCAAAGGCGGTCCGGGCCGGCCGGTGGCTGTCGCATGGCCGACACAGGCAACGGCCGGCCTGTGCGTTTTTCTGGATCGGAATGCTTGATGGCTCTACGCAAATCAACAGCGTCATCGTACACCTCGGCATGCAGGTCTGAGAACCTGTCCTTCCCGACGACCCAATCGAGAGAGGTCCCATGATGGAAATAACAGGCGCCGACCTGGAGCGGCTGCGCGCTTTCGATACGGCAGCGATCTGCAATGCCCTCGAGGTGATGAGACCGGAATATCGCAGTTCCGGCTATACCAAGCGCCCGCTGTTGCCCGCCAGGCGTGACCTTCCGCCGATCATCGGCCGGGCTCGCGTCGCAAGAATCCGCGCTGCGGAGCCGGCGAGCGGCAAGGTGCCGGACCGGGCGGACTGGTACGACTACGTCGCCGCGTGCGAAGTCCCGACGATCGTGGTCATCGAGGACGTCGACGATGTGCCGGGCGTCGGTTCGTTCTGGGGCGAGGTCCACAGCGCCGTCCACAAGGCTCTGGGCGCCGAGGGCTGCGTGACCAACGGCTCCTACCGGGATGTCGACCTGCTCGCGGATGGATTTCAGATCCTCGGAAGCCATGTGGGCCCCAGCCATGCCCATGTTCATCTCGTCGAGTTCGGCCACACGGTCGACATCTGTGGAATGCAGGTATCGGACGGCGACATCATCCACGCCGACTACCAGGGCGCGGTGGTGATTCCGGACGACTGCGTCGCCGGCCTGCCCGAGGCGGTGGACCTCGTTGCGCGGCGCGAAAAGGTGATCCTCGATATCTGCGCGGACCCCGAATTCACGCCGGCCAAGCTCAGGGAAGCCCTCAAGAAAGCCAAGGAAATCCACTAGGGCCAGCCTACCAGACGGTGTAGCCCCCGTCCGTCACGAGGAGATGGCCGGTCACCGAACTCGCGGCGTCACTCGCCAGGAAGAGGACTGCCGAGGCGATTTCCGCGGGCTCCAGCATGCGGCCGATCGGCACCTGCGCCATCCAGGTCTCCATCCGACCCGGCGCCATCTGCGGCATCGTTGTCGCGACGTAACCGGGCGCGATGGCGTTGACCCTGACGCCGTGCGGCGCCCATTCGGACGCGAGCGCCCGGGCCATCTGGACGACGCCGGCCTTGGAGGTGTCATAGGCGACATGGTTCTGCGGCCGGACATCAACGATGCCGGCGATCGACGAGACATTGACGATGCTGCCTCGCCGCGCCGCGACCATGTGTCGGCCGAATTCGCGGCAGCAGTAGAAGACGCCGTCGAGGTTGACCGACATCTGCTGTCGCCAGGTGTCGTCGGTCGTGTCGAGGGCGTCGGAGGTCAGGCAGATGCCGGCATTGTTGACGAGAACGTCGACGCGCCCGTGCCGCGCGACCGTCTCGTCGGCGGCGCGCTTGACCTCGGCCGGTCGGGCGACGTCCAGTTGCATGAACGCCGCCGTCGGTCCGAGCCTGTCGACCGCCTCCGCGCCGAGTGCCGGGTCGATTTCCGCGACGATGGTATGGGCGCCCGCCGCGACGAACGCTTCCGCGATCGCCAACCCGATCCCCCGCCCGGCGCCGGTGACCACCGCGACCCGGCCGTCGAGCCGGAATTGGTCTGACATTGCGGTCCGCCCTCTCTCTTGTTGTTGGACAGGTGTTGCGCCGACGCGCTAGTCACGCTGCTCGAGCACCGCGGGATTGACGATCGTGTCCGGCGTCTGACCGTCGAGGACGGCGAGCAGGCTCGATGTGGCCGAGATCGTCATGCGCCTGATCGACTCGCCGCTGACCCCGGCGATATGCGGCGAACAGATCAGGTTCGGGACGTTGTCGAATGTACCCGGCGCCGGCGGCTCGTCTTCGAAGACGTCGAGGCCGGCACCGGCGATGCGCTGTGCCCTCAGGGCGTCGAAAAGCGCCTCCTGGTCGACGAGCGGCCCGCGCGCCGTATTGATGAGCAGGGCCGTCGGCTTCATCAGGCTTATCGCGGCGGCATCGATCATGTGCCGGGTCTCGGGCGTCAGCGGCATATGCAACGAGACGATGTCGGCAGTCGCGAGCAGTTCCTCGACGGTCTCCATCTTCCGGGCGCCGTCCAGAGACGGGACGTACCTGTCAAAGAACACCACCGATGCGCCGAAACCGGCAAGCCGTCTTGTCACGGCCCGGCCGATCGTTCCCGCTCCGATCAGTCCGACCGTCTTGCCCGGAAGCTCGGAGGTCGTCACGCCGAACCGTTCCCAGCGTCCGGACCGGACCGCCTGGTCGTGGACGACGAGCTTGCGGAGGAGGGCAAGCATGAACGCGAGGGCCTGGTCGGCCACGGTTTCGGCATTCGCGCCCGAAGCGATCGTCACCGGAATGCCATGACGGGTCGCCGATTCCAGATCGACCGAA
>JAGRKY010000429.1 GCA_020442095.1 Bauldia sp. | reverse complement strand
CGATCGGCGCGGTGATGAAGCCCTGAATCAGGTCGGCGCTGGCGCCGGGATAGACGGTGTTGATGGTGATCACCGTCTCCTCGACCTCCGGATACTGCCGCACCGTCAGATTGAAGATGCCCTGGAAGCCGAGCAGCAGGATCAGCATCGCCACGACCGTCGACAGGACGGGGCGGCGGATGAAGAGAGCGGAAATGTTCATTCGCCGGCCGCCCCGGATGTGGTCTCGGTGGCCTTGTCGCCGCCGGCTTCGACGAGCGCTGCCGGGAGCGGGTTGATCGTGTTGTCGATCGTCACCGGCGAACCGCTGAACAGCCGGTTCTGCCCGGCCGTCACCACCTGGTCGCCGGCAGACAGGCCCTCGGTAATCTCAACCATGCCCGCGGCCCGTCTGCCGGCTTTGACGAAAACCTGATAGGCGGCGAGCGACGGCCCCGCAGGGGCCGCCGGAGCCGCCGGTTCGGCTGGCGCCGCGTCCGCCGCCGCATCCGCATCCGGCTCTGCGGCCGGCGCCGGCTCGGGCGCCTTGGCCTCACGCACAATATAGACGAAGTCGCCATAGAGGCTGCTGACCAGCGCCGTCTGCGGAATGGCGATGACGTTCTGCTCGGTCGGCAGGATCACCCGCACCTGGAGGAACTGGCCCGGGTTGACCCGCCCTTCCGGGTTGGTCATCTCGGCGCGGACCGAGACCAGCCGGCTGACCGGGTCGACCTTGGGGTCGATGCCGGTCACCGATCCCTTGAACGGCATGTCGCCGGATGTCAGGCCGAAGGTCACCGGCTGGCCGATCCTCAGGTCGTCGAAGCGCTGCTCCGGCACCGTGAAGTCGACCCGCATCGTCCTGAGATCCTGCAGCGTCGCGATCTTCGTGCCGGGCGAAATATACTGGCCGACCTCGATCCGTGGGATGCCGATCGTCCCCGAGAAAGGCGCCCGGACCTGCTTCTGGTCGACGACCGCCTGGGCCCGCGCCACCTGCGCCGCCGAGGCGGTGGCCGCGGCGCGCGCCGAGTCCACCGTCACATCGGTGTTGACGCCGCGCTTCTGCAATTCGAGCGCCCGCTCCAGCGCCTGCTGGTCGAGGGCCGCCTGCGCCTTGACCGCCTCGAGGTCGGCCCGCTCCTTGGCGTCGTCGAGCTGGACAAGGACCTTGTCCCTGGCGACGCGTTCGTTGGCGGTGAAGTTGATCGCCTCGACCACGCCCGTCGTCTCGACCGTCAGGTCGACGCCTTGCGCGGCGCCGACGGTGCCGATCGCGTCGATCCCGGGCGTCCAGGTGATCGGCTCGACGGTGATCGTCGAGACCGTCACCGGCGGCGGTTTCATGCCGGCGAAGAAGTCCTTGATCGCCTGATCGCGGAAGAGATTGAAGCCGACAATGCCGCCGGCGACGAGGACGAGCAGCACGAAGGCTATGATGAAACGCTTGATCAAGTCCCGGTCCCCTGCATGCCGATACGGCCTACGGCGACCGGATCCGTCCAGCGCCTAACCATGCGATATACGAGTCTTTCTTTCCGCCTGCTTACTGTACCGTCTGGACGGTAATGTCAATTGCCTTTATACCGATGGCCGCGGAGGAACATCATGGCAGGCCACAGACCAAGTTCCCGGAAGAAGATCCTTGCAGCCGCCGCCGATCTCGCGCGGCAGGCTGGCCCCGTTCGCTTCTCGCTCGACGCGGTCGCGAGCCACGCCGGCGTCTCCAAGGGCGGGCTCCTCTACAACTTCCCGACCAAGGCCAAGCTGATGCAGGGGCTCGTCGAGGATTACCTCGACGAGTTCGAGGCGGCGCTTGACGCCGCGACCGGGCCCGGCAAGGACGAAAGCCTGCTCGCCGCCTATATCCGCCTCTCGGCGAAGGACTGCGAATCGGCCCAGCCGGCCGCCGCCTGGATATTCGCGGCGATGGCCGAGGACCCGGATTTCCTCGAGCCGATCCACGCCTTCCGCGATCGGCTGCTCGATCGCCTGCGCGCCGAAGCGACCGACCCGACCGCGATGCTGGTCACCTTCCTCGCCGTCGAGGGGCTACGTAACATGAAGCTCTTCGGCTCGAGGATTCTTGCCACCGGGGAACGCGAGGCCGTTGTCGCGTCCCTCCTGTCTACGGCGAGCGAGGTTAGCCGGCCGCGCGAAATGGCTGAGGCCTATTCCTCCGGCTCGGTGGTGAAGAGCAACGGATAGCCGGCGCTGCGTCCGGCATCGGTGGCTTCGGTCGCCTTGGTCTCCGCGATCTCGGCGGTATAGACGGCGACCACGCAGACCCCCTTGATATGGGCGGTGAGCATCACCCGCGCCGCCTGGTCCTCGCTCATCGAGAACACGGCCTTCAACACCTTCACCACGAATTCGCGCGGCGTGTAGTCGTCATTGACCAGGATCACCTTGTGCAGGCGCGGCCGCTCGATCTTCACCCGGGTCTTGGTGATGGTCTTTTCGTCGGTGTCACGCATCGGCATCTCTCCGGTGACCTGATGAAGATACGCCGCCCGCGGGCTGCTGCAAGTCGGTGAACCGCGGATGAACGGCGGGTTCAGGCTGGGTTCCCGGCCGGGGTCGTAAACCCGTGACCGTGTCCAGCCCGCTGGCGCCACCGCACAACCAAGGAGACGGAAGCATGACCCGCACATTTCTCATCGGCAGCGCCCTCGTCGCAGTCCTCACCCTTGGCTCGGCGCCCGCCATGGCCGGCAAGATCAAGATCGAGCAATGGGGCTGGTCGAACAGCGCCGGCGGCAACCAGGTCGGCAAGAAGAACCGGATCGGCATCCACCAGAACGGCTCCTGGAATACCGGTATCGCCGAGCAATACGGCAAGCGCAACACCTCGGCGATCGGCCAGGACGGCTACAACAATTACGGCGACACCTTCCAGCGCGGCCGCAACAACGCCGCCGGCATCGGCCAGTTCGGCTCGAACCACAACGCCATCATCACCCAGGACGGCAACGGCAACATCGCCGCCGGCGTCCAGGTCGGCAACGGCTGCCGCGGCGACGTGATCCAGTCCGGCCACGGCAACGTCGCCGCCTTCGTCCAGACCTGCAACTGATCCGCGGCAAAGCGCGGATTCGGCCGGCCGGGAAGCGTTGCCCGCCAGTGCGCTTCCCGGCCCCGCTCGAAGCAGAGAGATCAGGAGTGAGACCCATGCTCGACAACACCAGACGCCTCGCGGCCCGCGCCATCCCGCTCATGCTCGGTGTCGGCGTGATCGGCGCCGCCCTCGGCGCGGCCACCCCCGCCGCCTCGGTCGACCGGGAGCCCGGCGCTTCCCGCGGCGCCCATGCCCCGGTCCGCTGCGTCATCAATTCCGGTGCGAGCGGCGGCATGCTGACGCTGCAGGGCCTCGTCTCCGCCGATGTCGACGCCGCCGGCTCCTACCGCTTCACGGTCCGCAATACCGGTGGCGGTGGCGGCGCCAAGGTCAGCCAGGGCGGTGACTTCGCCCTTGTTGCCGGCGAGACCGCGACGCTCGGCCAGGTCATGCTCGGCAGCAACGGCACCACCATCTACGACGCCCGCCTTACCATCACCGTCGACGGCGAAACGCTCGAATGCAGCGAGCGCGTCGGCGGCGCAATCTGACCCTCCCTCCCCGCCCCCTCGAGGGTACGAGTCAGATCGAGGGGTCCCCTTTCCCCCAGGGGGCCCCTCTTTTTTTCGACGACACATCCGCCGGGCCGCGCCGCCGTCAAATCCCCGCCGCCACCAAGCGGGCGAAACCCCGGCCGGGCCATTAACCCCGGATGAATGTCGGGTTCCGATCGGGTTCAGGGCGGCTCCCCCATAGTCGCGTTCATCGGCTGGACGAACCCGGCGACCCCAAGCGAACGAGGAGAATCACGATGATGGCCAGGACGACCCGCACTGTTGCTGCCGCCGTCGCCGCCGTGATGATCGGCGCCGCAGCGCTTGCCACGCCGGCCGCCGCCGGCTCGGCGTCCTTCACCTACATCCCCCGCGACGCGAAACAGACCAGGGCGCTTGCCTCCACCCTCGAGCTCTTCGGCTCTTTCGATGGCCTGAAGAAGGGCGGCATCAAGCAGAAGGGCAAGAACAACGCCGCCGGCCTCGCCCAGAAGGGCACCGGCAATTTCGGCCTCGTCCACCAGCAGGGCAACGGCCACAAGGGCACGCTCCAGCAGAACGGCAACAACAACGCCTATGGCCTCTTCCAGTTCGGCAAGAAGACCAAGGCGAATGTCGTCCAGAACGGCAACGGCAAGGCCGGCGCGACCTTCCAGTGGGGCTGGTAGCCCGGGCGGCCTCCTCGCAGCTCCCGGTCACGCAATCCCCCACGCGGCCGGCCGGCAGAATCGCCTTGAAGGCTTTCCGCCCCCTCAGTCTTCAGGGTGTTTAGGGTGGCGCGGACGGAGACGTCCGCGTCACTCTTTTCTTGTCCGGCATCCGATCGGCTATGATGCTCGTGGTCCGTCGTCGGAGGCGAAGAGCGCATGCCGGAAACCCGGGTCGTCGAATTCCCGTGCGAAGGAACGGTGCTGCGCGGCGTGCTCTACCGGCACGACCCCGCGCCGGGGCCGATCCTGCTCATGGCGCACGGCTTCTCGGCGACGATCACCGGCATGGTCGCCGAACGCTACGCCGAGGTGATCCACGCGGCCGGCATCGACGTCCTCCTTTTCGATCACCAGGGCTTCGGCCTCAGCGGCGGCGAACCGCGGCAGGTGATCAACCGCTGGCTCCAGGGCCGCGGTTATCGCGCCGCCCTCGACTTTGCCGCCGGCCTTCCCGGCATCGACGCGACGCGCATGGCGCTCTGGGGCGACAGCGCGAGCTCGGTCGCCGTCATCAGCCTCGCCGCCTTCGACGGCCGGGTCGCGGCCTTCGTCGTCCAGGTCCCGGCATGCGGCAGCGAGCCGCCGCCACCTGATCCCGACGGCAGTCTCTACCGGTCGCTCCGCGAGTCCTTCCTGACCGCCGACATCGTCTCCAACCCGAAGGCGACACGGGGCCCGATGCCGGTCGTTTCGGATGACCAGGCGGCCAACCCGTCGCTCCTCAAGCCGATCACCGCCTATCGCTGGTTCATCGAATATGGCAGCCGGCCCGGCACCGGCTGGCTGAACCACGCCACCTCGGTCGTGCCGGACACGGCCGTGCCGCTCCATCCCGGGCTCTGCGCGCCGCATTTCAACGGGGCGTCGCTATGGGTCATCGCCCGTGACGACGAGATGCCGGGCTCCGAGCCGGAGGTATCGCATCTCTGCTACGAGGCGGCCGGCGGCGACAAGGAGCTCCTCGACATCGAGGGCGGCCATTTTGGCCTGCTCTATGACCGGAGCCCGCTGTTCGACACCGTCAGCGCCGCGCAGGCCGATTTCCTCGTCCGCCGCCTCGGCAATTGATCAGATCGTCACTTGGCGATCAGCCCGAAATTGGCGTGGGCGACCACGAGCCAGGCATCGCCGTCCTTGCGGAAGACCGTGAGCCGGGGCGCTTCCGGTTCTGCCTCGTCGCCGCGGACCCCGCCGGTCGTCAGCACGTAGCGGGTGACCATGATTTCGCCCTCGCCGGTGACGACCAGGTCGCTCATTTCCGGCCCGTTCTCCGGAAACCGCGGCAGGATGCTCTGGAGGTATTCGTCCTTGTCGTAGGCCGAGCCGTCCGCCCGGAGGATCTGGAACTCCGGGGCGAGGATCGCCCCGATCCTGTCGACGTCGCCGGAAACCACCGCGTCGACCCAGGCCTGCACCGCGGCCTTTCCCTCGGCATCGAGATCGGCCGCCAGCACCGGCCGCGCCAGCGCCAAGGCAAGAATGGTCAATAGCGCCAGGAACGAGACCCGGGCGGCAATCGCGGCTCGCATCGGGAAGGCCAGTTGCCGCGCGTCCGTCATCGGATCCTCCATCGTCGGCAATCGGGGAGCGCCAGCCTAGCATCGCCACAACCGCCCCGGAACCCTGGGCGCCGGGTCGCGCCACCTCCGTCAGCGCCGGAAATCAGCCGGGCTTGTAGCGCAAGCCATCCATGACGAGGCGCAACACCGGCCGGACGCGCTCCTGCCAGTCGCGATCGCTGGCGAAGACCCATGTGCTCGCCGCGACCGCGAGCAGAACGTCCTGCGGATCGAGATCGTTGCGGATCGCGCCGGTCCCGGCGGCGGCGTCAAGCAGCAGCGTTACCGCATCGGTCATCCGGTCGCGCGAATAGGCATAGGCATCCGTGCCCGGCTCGAAGATGGAGCGGACAGCTTCCTTCAGCCCGCGCTTGGTCGCGACCAGGCCGGCATAGCGGGTCAGCCATTCCTCCAGCGCCTTGTCGGCCGGCATTTCCTTCAGCAGCGCCGGCGCCGCCTCGCTCAGCCGCTCGACCTCCTGCCGATAGATCGCTTCGACCAACGCGTCGCGGGTCGGGAAGTGACGATAGAGCGTGCCGATGCCGACATCGGCCTCTTTGGCGACGGCCGACAGCGTCACCTCTTCGTCCGAAGAAGCAAACAATTTCAAGGCCGTATCGAGCAAACGCTGGCGATTGCGCTGCGCGTCGGCGCGGGGCGCGCGCGATTTTTCAGCTTTGGGCACGGAAGCCCCCTTGTAAAACGGAGGACCCTCCGTATATGAGCGACTAAACGGAGGCATCCTCCGTTTCATTGAATATAGCGCTTCTCCCGACGGATTCCATGTCCGTCCTCCACCTCCCCGGGCTTCCGGCGGCTCGCCAGCCCGATTCCACCATCAAGGACAGCAATCATGAACACGGCATTTGGTGCTGAATCGACCACCGACGACGTGCTGGACGGCATTGACCTCTCCGGCAAACGCATTCTCGTGACCGGCGTCTCCGCCGGCATCGGCGTGGAGACCGCGCGCGCTCTCGCCGCCCATGGCGCAGAGGTCGTCGGCGCCGCCCGCGATCTCGACAAGGCGGAGAAGGCGACCGCGGTGGTGCGCGACCAGGCCGCGAACGGCGGCGGGATCGAGCTCGTCGCGCTCGACCTCGCCTCGCTTGCAAGCGTACGCGCCGCCGCCGACAAGCTCGTCGCCGCCGGCAAGCCCCTCGATCTCGTCATCGCCAATGCCGGGGTGATGGCGACGCCGAAGGGCACGACCGCGGACGGCTTCGAGACCCAGTTCGGCACCAACCATCTCGGTCACTTCGTCCTGGTCAATCGCATCGCCGGGCTGATGAAGCCCGGGTCGCGGCTGGTTAATCTCTCGTCGGTCGGCCATCGCTACGCCGACGTCGATCTCGACGACCCGACCTTCGAGCATACGCCCTACGAGCAGATGATCGCCTATGGCCGGTCCAAGACCGCCAACATCCTCTTCGCCGTCGAGTTCGACCGGCGCCACAAGGCGGAGGGCATTCGCGCGACCGCCGTTCATCCCGGCGCCATCCAGACCGAACTCAGTCGACACATGACGCCGGAATACCTTCAGTCGCTCGTTGCCCACATCGAGGCGAACACCCCCGCCGGGACACCCGCCTACGTCTTTAAGACGGTCCAGCAAGGCGCGGCCACGTCGCTCTGGGCGGGCGTTACCGCGCCGGCCGAGCTCGTCGGCGGGAAATATTGCGAGGACTGCCATGTCGCCGAACTCGTCAGCGGTTCAGAATTGCGCACCGGCGTCCGCGCCTACGCACTCGATCCCGACCGCGCCAGGGCACTCTGGGCGAAGAGCGAAGAGATGGTCGGCGAGCATTTCGCCTGAGCGGTTGCGGCGCGGGCAATGCCCGCGTCACCGCAACGAGTAGCGTGACGCACAACGCAGCCACCACACCACCGTCATGGCCGGGCTTGACCC
>JAGRKY010000004.1 GCA_020442095.1 Bauldia sp. | reverse complement strand
GGCGTCACGCCGGCCTTTTTTGTCGGCTGCCGGAGCGGTAGCATCATGGTCCAATGCCGGATTCGGCGAAGAACCCCGGGGCGACCATGATCACCGCCATTCCCCTGACGATCGTCCCGCTGATCCTCTTCAATATCATCGGATTCGCCGACGGGAGCACCAACTGGTCGACCGAGATATTCGGCATCGTCATGGTTTCCGGCGCCCGCTGGGCGCTGACCCTCGGCGATCTGATGATCACCTTCGGCATCGTCATCCTGTTCCTGGAAGTGATGAAATCGGGCCGCACGTCGACGGCGAGCGTGACCAACCATATCCTGTCGACCGTCGTGCTGATCATCTACGTCGTCGAACTGGTCGTGGTCGCCTTTTGCGCGAATTCGATCTTCTTCATCCTGACGCTGATCGCGCTTTTCGACGTCATCGCCGGGTTTACCATCACCATCCGGACAGCGTCGCGAGACGTGAACTTCGGTCAGGGCTTCGACGCCGGCCCCTGATCCGGTGATGTTTTTCCACGGCCAACGCGTTGTTTGTTGGCGCTTCCTTAACCTGTGGTTGTTACTCGTGCATCGCGATGCATGGTGCAGTGGCGATCAAGACGGGACGCGATCCCATCGTGGCGGGTGAGCCGCCCCCGGCACTGGCCGGTGACGACCTGCAGGTCGGCGAGATCCTCGCCGCTGTGGGAGAGGTCGCTTATGACTGGTCGATCGACGACGACGTCATTCGCTGGGGTGCCAATGTGCTCGACACCATTGGCGTAGCGTCTCTCGCGCCGATCGCCACCGGGCGTTCTTTCGCCGTGCTCATCGAGCAGGGAAGCCCCGCCAGCCGCTACGACGCCATTCACAACGGCAAGACCGATACCGGTCACGGCGTTCGTTTCCAGGTCCAGTACCCCCTCCTGCCCGACGGCCCCGGCTCGTCGCGACGGCTGTGGATCGAGGACACCGGCCGATGGTATGCCGGCCCGGGTGGGAAACCGGTACGGGCCCATGGTGTCATGCGCGTCGTCAACGAGCGCCGCGAGGCCGAGGAGCGCCTCGTCTATCTGTCCCGGTATGACGAACTCACCGGCTGCTACAATCGGAAGCACCTGCTTGCCGAGCTCGATGCGGCGCTCGCCCGGTCAGGCCGGTCCATCGCCTTCTTCATCGTGTCCTTCGACAACCTTCAGCCGATCAGCGAAGCCTACGGCTACAATGTCGCCGAACAGGCCTTCGCTATCGTTGCCCAGCGCGTCAGCGGCTGCCTCAGGGAAACGGACACGATCGGTCGTTTCTCCGGCGGCAAACTCGGCGTGATCCTCTCCGACTGCGAGGAGGCCGACATGGCCACCGCCGCGGCCCGCATCCACGCCGCGACGGACAGCGAGCTGATCGATCTCGACAGCGGTCCCCTCGCCGTCACCGTTTCGATCGGCGGCGTCAGCCTGCCGCGTCATGGCAGCGCCGCGACCGAAGCGGTCACCAACGCGCTTGACGCCCTTCGCATGGCCCACCGGACCGGGGCCGGGCGGTTTGCCGCCTATGAACCCTCGCCGGAACTGCTGGCCGACCGGAACCTTATCCGCCGGGGGTCGCGCGAACTCCTCGCTGCGCTCCACGAAGGCCGCATCCGGCTGGTGTTTCAGCCCGTGGTCGATATCGCCACGCGCTCGCCGATCTTTCACGAAGCCCTGGCACGGGTGGAACAGGCCGACGGAACGATTGTTTCGCCCGGACATTTCATTGCGCTCGCCGAACGGCTCGGGCTGATCCGGCTGATCGATGATCGCATTGTCGGACTGGCCCTCGAAACCCTCGCCCAACGACCCGACATCCACCTGTCGATCAACATATCGGCGGATACGATCGCCGACCATGAATGGATTAGCCGGCTCTCCAGGCAGCTTCGCGAACGGCCGGACCTTGCCCGCCGGCTGATCATCGAGATCACCGAGACGGTTGCCATCGACAATGTCGAGGAAGCGGCCGAATTCATCAGGACGCTCCACGCCCATGGATGCCGCGCGGCCATCGACGATTTCGGCGCCGGTTTCTCTTCGTTCCGGAACCTTCGGGTCCTTGACGTCGATTTCTTCAAGATCGACGGCTCGTTCATCGAGAACCTGGCGACCAGCCACGAAGACCGGACCTTCGTGAAGGCGCTGGCCGAGCTCGCGCGAAGCTTCGGAATTCCGGTCGTCGCGGAGTGGGTTCAGGACGAGGGAACCGTGTCGCTGCTTGCCGGCTGGGGCATCGATTGCATCCAGGGCGCACTGACCGGAGAGGTCTCCGACCAGCCGGACTGAAGTCGCCTGATCCCGGAAAGCAGCTTTCTCGTCGGACTATTTCTTCTTATCCGACAGCTTGTCGAGACGATCCTGCACGTCGTTGAGTTGCCGGCGCAGAGCCTCGATATCCGTCTGTCCCGTGCCCCCGGCTTCGCCGCCACCTTCCGGCTTGACCGGAACCGGCTGTTCCCGCCCGCCGCCGAAGGGCAGGAACATGCGCATGGCCTGCTCGAACATCTCGGTGTTGCGGCGGACCTGATCGCCGACCACGTCGAGGGCGCCCGGCCCGAAGGCATTGGCCATCTGGGTCCGGATCTTCTCCTGGTCCCTGACGAAGGAATCGATCGAGAAATCGAGGAAGGTGGGCACCAGATTCTGGATCGAATCGCCGTAGAAGCGGATCAGCTGCCTGAGAAAGGCGATCGGCAGCAGATTCTGGCCCTTGTTCTCCTGTTCGAAGATGATCTGGGTCAGCACCGAACGGGTTATGTCCTCGCCGGTCTTTGCGTCGAAGACGACGAAATCCTCCCCGGCCTTCACCATCTCGGCGAGGTCCTCGAGCGTGACATAGGTCGAGGTCCCCGTATTATACAGGCGCCGATTGGCGTATTTCTTGATCGTCGTTGGCTCTGCTTCCGCGGTCATGTCCGACGTCACTCACACGTAGGCTTAAGGATGCGACCTCCGGGAGATGCCCTCCCGCACACCGCTCACCAACGATAGAATTTTTTTCATATGGCCGCCAATTATTTGTGCGATGCCATATTTGCTGCGGCGCCGGCCAGGCGCATTGACAGCGGGATCGGCGGCGGGCTGTAGTCGGCGCGGGACCGCCTTCCCGGCGAATTTCAGGGACACAGGAGATTAACTGCAATGGCCACCAGCGACATCGTCATAACCGGAGCGGCACGGACTGCGGTCGGCGCCTTCAACGGCTCCTTCGCCAATACGCCCGCTCACGAACTCGGTGCCGTTGCGATCAAGGGTGCCCTCGAGCGCTCCGGCACCGCACCGGATGAAGTGGATGAGGTGATCCTCGGCCAGATCCTGACCGCCGGCCAGGGCCAGAACCCGGCCCG
>JAGRKY010000428.1 GCA_020442095.1 Bauldia sp. | reverse complement strand
GTGCCGCCCTTCTCGTTGCCGAGCACGACGACATGCGCGGTACCCTTGGCGGCAGGCTGATAGAGCATGGCGGCGGCTCCGCGCTGGAGATCGGCTTCGACACTGAATCGCCAGAATGCAGGGAAATCGCGAAGAATTGGTCAACGAAAGGCCGGCCTTCATCCGCGTCGCGAACCGATTTGCGTTGGCCGGCGGCTCTGATAGCTTCGCCGCGCTCCGCACCAACCCATCCTTCGCCGACATGGACCTCTCTCCTCCCGCATCGTCCCCGAACGCTCCGGCGATCGACCCGACCGTCGACCGCGCCCGTCTCCGCTCCTTCGATTGGCGACGCGAGGGCCTCACGTCCGCGCTGGTGCCGACCATGGGCGCTTTGCATGAAGGCCATCTCGGCCTCGTCAAGGCGGCGGCCGCGCTTGCCGACAAGGTCGTCGTCTCGATCTTCGTCAACCCGACCCAGTTCGCGCCGACCGAGGACTTCTCCGCCTATCCCCGCGACCATGAGGGCGATCTCGCCAAGCTCGGGGCGCTCGGCGTCGATTCCGTCTTCATGCCGTCGACCGAGGAGATGTATCCGCAGGGCTTCGCGACGACGATCTCGCTCGCCGGTCCGGCGCTCGGGCTCGAGACCGACTTCCGCCCGACCCATTTCCAGGGCGTCGCCACGGTCGTCTCCAAGCTCCTCCTCGCCACCCAGCCCGACATCGCGATCTTCGGCGAGAAGGACTACCAGCAGCTCATGGTCATCCGCCGCATGGTCACCGACCTCGGCATCCCGGTCCGGATCGAGGGCCTGCCGACGGTCCGCGAGCCGGACGGCCTCGCCCTCTCCTCCCGCAACGCCTATCTCTCCGAGGCGGAACGGGCGACCGCCCCTCTCCTTCACGCGACGCTTCGCGCGACCGCCGGCGCGCTTCTCGAAGGCGCCGAACCCGCCGCCGCGCTGGCGAAGGCGCGCGACACCCTCTCGGCAAGCGGCTTCGCCGTCGATTATGTCGAGTTGCGCAATGCCGACACCCTTGCACCGGTCATCGACCCGGGAACGGAGCCGCTCCGCCTCCTCGCCGCCGCGACCCTCGGCCGGACCCGGCTCATCGACAATATTCCGGTCTGAGCTAATCCGGTCCGGGTTCCGGGCTTCGGGAGTATCGACGCCGGCTGAGCGTTTCGCGAAATAACTCCCTACGTCATCCTGAGGTGCTCAGGCGAAGCCCAAGCCTCGAAGGACGCAACGCCTCGGCAGCCTGCCCGCCCCGCGCCGCGCGGACCGGCTCAGCGCACCCCGAGCTCGGCGAGTTCGGCCGCGAGTTCCGGCGGCAGCGCGCCCTCGCCGGCCTGGCCGAGATCGGGCGGCGCATCCTTCGGCTCAAGGTAGCGCCAGCCCTGGAACGGACGCCGCGGCTGCCATTCGGTCGGCACGAGCTTGGGCTCCAGCACCAGCCGGCAGCGGCGGATGCCCTCCTCGTCGGCGAAGGTCTGGATGTCCATCAGCCGTTGGCGAACCTGCACATTGCCCTTGATCACCCAATAGAGCGACCCGCCCTCGAGCAGCTCGGCCGTCTGCTTCGGCACCATGCGCGTGACGTGGAAATGTTGCGGCTCGCGACCGGCCTTGCGCGCCTCCGCGACCCGGTAGTCGATCCATTCGGCGAGATCGTCGATGGAATCGCAACCGACGCAGAGCTTGATGAGGTGGAGGGTCATGGCGACACCGTCGGCATCCGGGCCGCGCGGGTCAAATCGGCGGTCGGACTTTTCCACAATTGCATGGCATGGGCCGCGTCGTCTCCTCACCCGCCGGCAAAGGCGAGCACCACGATCCCGCCCGCGAAGACGATGATCGCGGCCAGCGAGTCGTAACCCATCCGCAGGATCGTCTGGTTACGGCGGTCGAGCAGGCCGACGACATAGATCGCGGTCAGGATGATGCCGAGAAGCAGCGCGATGGATTCGAAGCGCCCGGCCTCGGCGAGGATCGGCCCCTTCCGGAAGAAGATATCCGCGATCGGGATCAGCAGCAGGTCGAACAGGTTGGTGCCGAAGATGTCACCGATCGCTAGCTCGTAGCGATGGATCCGGACGGCGCCGACCATCGAGCTGATTTCGGGAAGCGAGGTGGCAAGGCCGATCAGCACGAAACCGACCATGCTCTCGCCGATGCCGGTCTGGATGGCGACGGCGTCGCCGGTCTCGGCCAGCAGATAGCCCGCGACGAGGATGACGACGCCCGCCACGGTTCCCCGGATCGTCAGGTCGCGCAGCCCGAGGCGCAGCTCCTCCGGTTCGGCCGGCGCGAGCCCGGGCAGCGGTACGCCCTCGGCAACGATCCAGGTCGGGCGGTTTTCGTAGCGCGAGGTCAGCCACACGGCGAGGCCGAACAGCGGCACCAGAGACGCCGACCAGACCCCGAGGCCGAGGATATCCACCTCGCCGACGAGGATCGCCGCCGAGACGACGGCAAGCAGCAGGATGCCGAGCGTCCCCTGCAGTAGCGTCGCCGGGTGGGCGACGACCGAGGTCAGCGCGTCCCGCCCGAGCACCGCATCGGCCAGCGCCAGCAGCAGGACGTTGGTCGAGACGCTGCCGAGAATGCTGCTCAGCGCCAGGCTCGCATGGCCGCCATGGGCGGCGGTGACGACCGTCGCGAGTTCCGGCAGCGACGTGATGCCGCCGAGGAGGAGGAAGCCCGCGAAGGCGCGGCCGAGGCCGGTCCGTTCCGAGATCGCGTCGACGAACCGGGCAAGCCGCGTCCCGGCGATCCAGACGACCGCCGCCGAGACCAGCAGGACCACGAGATTGACGGAGAGCGGCAGCCCGCGGAAATCGATCATCGACGCCGCGCTCCTGCGGGCGGCCGCCTAGTCCTCACCGGCCGGATGAAACGAAGCCTTCAGCGCCCTTGCGCCCTCGAAGGCCTTCTCGCCGTCGGCGGTGGTCACCGCGACCATCGTCTTGAGATCACGGAGGCCGCCGGTCGATGCCGTCAGCGCCAGGATCTTCATCCATTCGTGTTCGTTCTCGGCCTCGACGATGACGAGGAAATCGCTCTCGCCCATCGTCCAGTAGGCATCGATCAGCCGGGCTCCGGCCGCCGAGAGAAGCTGGCTGAAGGCCACCGTCCGGTCTTCCGGCTTCGCCAGCATCCCTTCGAGCGCATGCTCGGTGTACCGGCCCTGGGTAATGAAGATCATCGTGCCCTCCGAAGCTCACACCGGGCGACGCGCGGCGTGTTGCTTCGAAGTTACCCGACAAATCTGAACAACACCTAAGACGCGAGCTTCACCGGGATCTTGATGTAGGAGACGCCGTTCGACTCGGTCGGCGGCAGCTTGCCGGCGCGGATGTTGGTCTGGATCGAAGGCAACAGCAGCAGCGGCGCGGCAAGCCCCTTGTCGCGCGCCTCGCGCATCGCGACGAACTCGTCCTCGTTGCTTCCGCTGAGGTGCTTGTTCTTCCGCTCCTCGCCGATCGTCGTTTCCCAGGCATATTCGTCCCTGCCCTCGGGCTTGTAGTCGTGGCAGACGAAGAGCCGGGTCTCGTCGGGCAGCGCCAGGAGCTTCTGGATCGAGTGGTAGAGGGTCCGGGCGTTGCCGCCGGGGAAGTCCGCCCGCGCCGTCCCGTAGTCCGGCATGAACAGCGTATCGCCGACGAAGACGGAATCGCCGATCACATAGGAGACGCAGGCCGGCGTATGGCCGGGTGTGTGGATCACGCCGACGTCGAGCCCGCCGATCTGGAAATGATCGCCCTCGCTGAACAACTGGTCGAACTCGCTGCCGTCGCCGGAGACGTCGGTGGCGTTGAACACCGGCCGGAAGATCTTCTG
>JAGRKY010000427.1 GCA_020442095.1 Bauldia sp. | reverse complement strand
CGTCGTCTCGGCGATCGGCGTCGGCTGCAACGAATGGCAGGTCTGCGAGGCGGCACTGCGCGAGCGCGACTTCGACTGCTTCCTGCTCGCGGGCCGCTACACGCTGCTCGAACAGGACGCGCTCGACACCTTCCTCCCGCTCTGCGAGGAGCGTGACGTCGCGATCGTCCTCGGCGGCGGCTTCAACAGCGGCATCCTGGCGACCGGCCCGATCAAGGGCGCGCACTATAATTACGCCGAGGCGGAGGAGCCGATCCTCGAGCGCGTCCGCCAGATCGAGGCGGTGTGCAAGAAGTTCGACGTGTCGATGAAGGCGGCGGCCCTGCAGTTCGTGCTGGCGCATCCCTGCATCCCGACCAACATTCCGGGCACGCGCACCAAGACCCACCTCGACCAGAACCTCGGCCTGATCGAGGCGCCGATCCCGGTCGAGTTCTGGGCGGCGCTCAAGAAGGAAGGCCTGATCCGGGAGAATGCGCCGACGCCGACCTGAGGCGATGCCGAGACGCGGCTAGCGGACCAGGTCGACCGCGCGTTCGGCGAAGACGCGGGCAAGCGGCGCGACACGCGCCGCGTCCGCATTCGCGGCGTTACCCGCCCTGGCGCGGGCGGCGATCCCCTCGAAGACGACGGCGAAGCGGAACAGCGCGAAGGAAAGATGGAACGGCGCGAGCCGGGCGTCATGCCCGGCTTCCGCATAATACCAGTCGGCGAATTCCGACTGGTCCGGCAGGCCTTCGGCCGCAAGATCGAGACCCCACACGCCGCCGAACTCATCGGGGCCTATGTGCCACGCCATGCAGCAATGGGCGAGATCGGCGAGGGGGTGGCCGAGGGTCGACAGCTCCCAGTCGAGAATGGCGACGACCTCCGGCCCCGCCGGAGCGAACATGACATTGCCGATGCGATAATCACCGTGGGAAATGGTGCAGAGGTCGTCCTCCGGCACGTTCCGCGGCAGCCAGTCGATCAGGTAGTCGATGTTGGGATCGTCGCGGAGGCGCGACAGGTTCCACTGCCGGGTCCAGCGGGCGATCTGGCGGGCGAAATAATCGTGATGCTTGCCGTAATCGCCGAGGCCGACGGCATCGGGATCGACACGGTGGAGGGTGGCGAGGCTCGTCGCCACGGAGCGGTACATCGCCCTCCGCTCCGAAGCCGGCGCGGCGGCCAGGCGGCTGTCATGGAAGACACGACCCTCGACCCGCCGCATGACGTAGAAGGGCGTGCCGACGATGGTGCGATCCTCGCAGAAGAGGAGCATCTCCGGCACCGGAACGGGGGTTGCGGCAAGCGCGCCCATGACGCGGAATTCGCGATCGACGGCATGGGCCGAGGGGAGCAGCTCGCCCGGAGGCTGCTTGCGGAGGACCAGCCGGGTTTCGCCGAAAGTGACGAAGAAGGAGGGGTTCGACTGGCCGCCCGAGATCCGCTCGATGGACATCGGGCCGTCGAGGCCAGGCAGCGCTTCCCTCAGATAGCTTTCAAGGGCCGCGGGGTCGAATTCCATCGCCCGCGGCTCGCTGTCGGTCGGGGCGGTCATCAGGCGCTGCCGCCGGCGGCGATGTGTGCGGCCGCTCGTTCGGCAAGTAGCGCGCGGGCCTGATTGCGCAGCGCGAATTTCTGGATCTTGCCGGTGGCCGTTTTCGGCAGTTCGCAGACGATGAAATGGCGCGGCACCTTGAAGCCGGCGAGATGCTCCCTGCAGAAGGCGCGCATCTCCTCGGCATCGAGCGCCGCGCCGGATCGCAATTCGAGGCAGGCGCAGGGCACCTCGCCCCACTTCGGATCGGCGACAGCAACCACCGCCGCCATCAGGACCGCCGGGTGCTGGTGGAGGACGCTTTCGAGCTCGAGGCTCGAGATGTTTTCGCCGCCCGAGATGATGACATCCTTGGAGCGGTCCTTGATCTCGATATTGCCGTCGGGATGCCGGACGGCGAGGTCGCTGGTATGGAAGGCGCCGCCGCGGAAGGCATCCTCGGTCGCCTCGGCGTCGCGGTAGTAGCCGGCCATCAGCGTGTTGCCGGCAAGGACGATCTCGCCGAGCGTCTCGCCGTCGGCCGGGACCTCGACGCCGGCATCGTCGACGACCCGCACCGGTCCGGCGGTGATATGGGCGGTACCCTGCTTGGCGAGCTCGACGGCCTTGGTCGCAGGCGGCAGCGCCTGCTCCTCCTGCGACAGGACCCTGAGCGATGCCGGCCCGAAGGATTCGGTCAGCCCGTAGAGATGGATGAGGTCGAAGCCGAGCTGGTCGAGCTCGGCGATCAGGGTGCTGGTCGGTGCGGCGCCGCCGGTCCCCACCAGGACGCGCCGGGCCGGCACGCGTCCGGCGCGGGCAGGGTGGTTGAGCATCATGTAGAGGACGACCGGCGCGCAGGCCATGTGGGTGACCGCCTTGTCGTCGATCTCGCGGAAGATCAG
>JAGRKY010000426.1 GCA_020442095.1 Bauldia sp. | reverse complement strand
GCAGATCTCGGCCGGCGTCGGCACCCCGTCGCGGGACTTCACCAGCGAGGATTTGTTCTCCTCCCGGATAATGTCCATGCACAGTTCGACGCATTCATCACAGATGAAGACGGTCGGACCGGCGATCAGTTTCCGCACCTCGTGCTGGCTCTTGCCACAGAAGGAGCAGTAAAGGGTGTTCTTGCTTTCGCTGCCGTTGACTTTGCTCATCCGTCTTCCTTGCGGCCTTCTGCGCCGGCCACTCTATATCCGACCTTCCCGGTTGAACCGGATTCGAAACGCACTCTAAACGACGCCCGACTTGAGGCAACTGACCACGCTCGATCCAATCATGCTATGCGTGATTTATTCAAGAGATACTTAACGCAAACGTGTCGCAGTCAAGCGTCGATTTCGGGACCGTGATCTGACCGGAATCAGGTCTCTTCCGGCTTGGCCGCACCGTCGGTGGCATCGCGGGACGTCAGGACCTTGTCGATCAGGCCGAATTCCTCCGCTTCCGTGGCGGTCAGGAAGTAATCGCGGTCGAGGGTCCGTTCGATCGTGTCATAGTCTTTGCCGGTGTGCTTGACGTAGATCTCGTTCAGCCGGCGCTTCATCTTGACGATGTCCTCGGCGTGGCGCTCGATGTCCGAGGCCTGGCCCTGGAAGCCGCCCGAGGGCTGGTGCAGCAGGATTCGCGCGTTCGGCAACGCGAAGCGCATGCCCGCCTCGCCGGCCGTCAGCAGCAGCGAGCCCATCGACGCGGCAAGGCCCATGCAGAGCGTCGAGACCGCCGGCTTGATGANNCATGGTGTCGTAGATCGCCATGCCCGACGTCACCACGCCGCCCGGCGAGTTGATGTAGACGTTGATCTCCTTCTTCGGATTCTCCGATTCGAGGAACAGCAGCTGCGCCGAGATCAGCGTCGCCATGTGGTCCTCGATCGGCCCGGTGATGAAGATCACGCGCTCCTTGAGCAGACGCGAATAGATGTCATATGCGCGTTCGCCACGGTTGGTCTGCTCGACCACCATGGGGACGAGGTTCATATAAGTATCGATCGGATCTTTCATCGCGTCTTTCCAAAGCTGCCGTTGGTGGGATTTGTGCGGGAACCGGCGGTGCCGGCAGACACCGCGAATCGGCGGCGGTTTCCCATAGATATGGCATCGACTCGTCGTCCGGAAGGGGTAGGCCGAATTCCGCTGGAATCCGCCATCTCCGGCCCCGCGCCCCCTTTCCGGGGGTGATACGGGGCACCCGCCGGGGGAAGCGCCCTTCCCCGGCTAGATCACCATGAAATCGTCGTGCGAGAGGACCACCCCGGCCTTGACCTGGGCAAATTGGACCTTGGCCGCCGCGCCGTTGCCGTCGGGGTCGTAATAGACCGCGCCGGTCGTCGAATCGTGGACGATCCGGACGTCGGCGCTGTCGGCGTCGGTGCCGCTGTGGAAGTATTTCGCGCCGAGACCGCCCTTGCCGCCGATGCCCGCGAAGGCCCCATTGTCGATCTTGATGGTCTCGCCGGCCTGCCAGTTGGAGATGGTGCTCACCCCGCCGGTCGGCGCGCTCTTGAAGACATAGGTGTCGAGGCCGCTGCCGCCGTCGAGGATGTTGTTGCCGGTGCCGCCGTCGAGGAGATCCTTGCCGGCGCCCCCCTTCAGCGTGTCGTCGCCGGGTCCGCCACGCAGATTGTCGTTGCCCTTGCCGCCGCGGATGATGTCGTTGCCGCCATTGCCGGACACCCGGTCGTCGCCCTTGCCGACATTGAGGTCGTCGTCGAAGTCGGAAAGCGTGACCTTGTCGTCGCCGCGGGTCAGCACCTTGACGATCTTCCAGGGATCGTTCTCGAGGTAGAGGTCGAGGCCCTTGGAGACCGAGAAGCTCTCGCCCGTGAACTTGTAGGCGAGCTCGCCGTCGAGATCGATCGTCACCTTGTTGACCGTGCCCCGATACGGCACGCCGCCGATATATTTGATCCCGTTCCCCTCGAAGTGGAAATCGAGGACCACCTTGTTCCCCTGGGTGACGACGAAGCCATGCGAGGAGCGGTCGTGGATCTTGGCGGGGCCGCTGTCGACGTCCTTGCCGAGCTGTTCGAGGAAATCCGGCGCGAGCGGCTGGTGGGCGATGATCTTGGTCACTTTGGATACCTGACGGTTCTTGAGGTTCGCAGCGAGCCAAGCAGCAATTCGCAAACATCCGGTTTCGGAAGCCGTTGCAACTGGAACGAAGCCGGAAAGGTCCGGAACCGGCCTTCGGCACCGGTGCCCGTCAGGTGCCGGTTTCGACGGCCGGCTGCATTGCCGCCACCAGCGCCACCAGCCGGTCGCGGGCGCCCGGGACCTCCAGCCCGCGCGGCCCGTAGACGTGGCGGTCGAGGAAATAGCCGGTCATCCGGAACGCATCGACCAGGTCGCCGCCGGCCGGCGGCGTCGCGGACGTCTCGCGCAGGAATCGCGGCAGCGGCAGCATCCGGTCGCGCCACGGCTCGCCGGCGCCGCGGCTTACCGCCCTGCCCGACTTCGGCGACACGAAGACCAGTTCCTCGGCCGTGCCGGTCGCCGCGCAGCTCTCGAGGTCGAGGCCGAAGCCGAGTTCCTCCAGCATCAGCACCTCGAAGCGGACGACGAGCGCCGCCCCGGTGGCGGGATCGTCGAGCCAGTCGAGCACCGCGGCGAGCGCGGCATGGACCTGCGGATGCGGGTCGCGCTCGGGCAGGAGGCGGACCAGCGCGCCCAGTACCTGGATGCCGTAGAGCCCTGCCTGGCTCTGCATCAGGTGGGCGGCGCGCTGGGCGACCGGCTCGAGGGTGAAGGTGCCGAGATGCTCGTCGAGGCGCGCCCGCCAGGTGGCGACCACCGAATTGCCCGGCTGCAGCAGCGGCTGTTGCTTGCGCGAACGCCCGCCCCGCACCAGGCCGAGGTGACGGCCGTGGGCGGCGGTCATGAGTTCGACGATCAGGCTGGTCTCGCCGTGCCGCCGCGTCCCGATGATGATGCCTTCGTCCGTCCACTGCATCCGCGCATCTTACAGCAGAGTCGCGGGCCTGGGACGAGTGCCGCCTGTCGTCCCTATCCCGGTCGTCGCGAGGCGGCGAACTGGTCGAAGGCGACCGCGGCGACGAGGATGACGCCGATGACGATCTGCTGGATGAAGGACGAGACGTTGAGGAGCACCAGGCCGTTGGTCAGCACGCCGATCAGCAGCGCCCCGATCACCGTGCCGAAGACCCCGCCGACGCCGCCGAAGAGGCTCGTCCCGCCGATCACCACCGAGGCGATCACCGTCAGCTCCAGCCCGATGCCGGCCACCGCCTCCGCCGAGGACAGCCGCGCCGAAAGCAGGAAGCCGGCGAGCCCGCAGAAGAAGCCCGAGATCACGTAGACGAGGAAGATGATCCGCCGCGTCGGGACGCCGTTGAGGTCGGCGGCCGCGGCGTTGTCGCCGGTCGCGTAGACGTATTTGCCGAAACGGGTGAAGGCGAGGACGAAGATCGCGATCGCCGCCGCGGCAAGGAAGATGATCACCGGCACCGGCACCGGGCCGATCTTCCCCTGCCCCCAGAACGTGTATTCCGCCGTGAAGCCGCTGATCGGGCCACCTTCGGAGAAGAGCAGCGCCGCTCCCCGGAAGGCGGTCAGCCCGCCCAGCGTCGCGACGAAGGGCGGGACCTTGAGCCGAGTGATCACCAGGCCCTGGATCGCGCCGCCGACAAGGCCGACCGCGATCGCAGCCGCGATCGCCAGGAAGACCGGGTTCCCCGCCTCGACGCTGGTTCCGACGGCGAAGCGGTCGGCGAGACCGCCCTTGGCGACATAGGCGCCGACCAGTCCGGCGAAGGCCATCAGCGAGCCGACCGAAAGGTCGATGCCCGCGGTCAGGATGACGAAGGTCATGCCGATCGCGACCAGGCCCGAGATCGAGACCTGGCGCAGGACGTTGAAGACGTTGATCGGATGGAGGAAGCCCTTGTGGAGCAGGGCGAAGGCGATGACCAGGACGATCAGAAACAGCGGTGCCGCGTAGCGCGCCGCGAATTCGACCGGATCGAAGCGATGGGGCGTCGGCCCGTCTTCATGCAGTGGTGCGTAGCTCATTGCCCCCCGCCCGCCCGCGACCGGGCGGTCCCCCCGAAAGAAAGGGCGGGCCGGATGCTGTCTCCGGCCCGCCGCCAGTCTAGTGCGGGTTACTGGACCTCGCCAAGGCGCTCGGCGTCCTTGATGTTGTCCTTGGTGATCGCGATCGGCGTCAGCAGGACCAGCTTCTCCGGCTCCGTGCCGTCACGGACATACGCGACAAGGATGTCCATCGCACCGCGGCTCTGGCCGCCGGGGAACTGCTCGATGGTCGCGGCAAGGCCGCCGTCGCGGACGCTCGCCAGGGCTTCCGGCAGGGCGTCGAAGCCGATGATCGGGATGTTGAGGTTCCGCTCCTGGGTCACCTGAAGCGCACCGAGCGCCATGTCGTCATTGGCGGCGACAATCACGTCCGGCGGGCTGGAGAGACCGGCGAGGATCGCCTCGGTCACCGACGCCCCTTCCTCGCGGGCGAAGTTGGCGGTCTGCTCGGCCACGAACTTGTACTTGTCGGACATGCCGTCAAGGACGTTGTGGACGCCCTTGTTGCGGTCGATCGCGGGGCTCGAGCCGGGCTGGCCCTGGAGATTGACGATCGTCGCGCCGTCCGGGAACAGCTTGACGATCAGGTTACCCTGCGCCTCGCCGCCCTTGACGTTGTCGG
>JAGRKY010000425.1:671-4386 GCA_020442095.1 Bauldia sp. | reverse complement strand
GAGCCGACCTCGGGCAATACCGGCATCGCGCTCGCCTTTGTCGCGGCGGCGCGCGGCTACCGGCTGATCCTGGTGATGCCGGAGACGATGTCGGTCGAGCGGCGGAAGATGCTTCAGCTCCTCGGCGCCGAGCTGGTGCTGACCGACGGCGCGCTCGGCATGCGCGGCGCCCTGGCGCGGACCGACGAGCTGCTGAAGGAGATCCCCGACGCGGTGATCCCGCAGCAGTTCCAGAACCCGGCCAACCCGGACATCCACCGTCGCACCACGGCGGAAGAGATCTGGAACGATACGGCAGGCGCGGTCGATGTCCTCGTCTCCGGCGTCGGTACCGGCGGCACGATCACCGGCGTCGGCCAGGTGCTGAAGGAACGCAAGCCGGGCATCCGGATCGTCGCCGTCGAGCCCGAGGCAAGCCCGGTCCTGTCGGGCGGCAATCCCGGCCCGCACAAGATCCAGGGGATCGGTGCCGGCTTCGTCCCGGCGATCCTCGACACCGCGATCTATGACGAGGTGGTGCCGGTCAGCAACGACGACGCCTTCGATTATGCCCGGCTCGCCGCGCGGATCGAGGGCATTCCGGTCGGCATATCCTCGGGCGCGGCGATTGCCGCCGCGGTCAAGGTCGGCAGCCGCGCCGAAATGGCGGGAAAGACCATCGTCGTGGTGATCCCGTCCTTTGCCGAGCGCTATCTGTCGACGGCCCTTTTCGAGGGCCTGGCCTGAGGCGCGGCGCGCGCCTCCGGCTTGAACGGAGGCGGATTTGTCCCCATATGGCGCAGTGTCGGATGCCTCCAGAGGGTCCGACGGGAAGGTCGCTTGGTAGAAATGAGGGCCCCGGAA
The DNA here is from genome assembly GCA_020442095.1 of Bauldia sp. Next base: position 3,543 of record JAGRKY010000425.1, on the reverse strand, counting down.
ATGACGCGTATCACAGCGTTCTCAAGTCCGCTCCTTCTCGGCTTCGACGAGGTCGAGCGCGCACTTGAGCGGTTGTCGAAAGCCGCCGGGGACGGGTATCCGCCCTATAACATAGAGCGGCTGCCGGCCTCCGGAACCAAAGGCGACATGCTGCGGATAACGCTCGCCGTCGCCGGTTTCTCCGCCGACGAACTCGACGTATCGGTCGAGGATAACGAGCTCGTCATCTGCGGCCGCCAGGTGGAGGACAGCGGGTCCCGCATCTACCTCCACCGCGGCATTGCCGCACGGCAATTCCGCAAGGTCTTCGTTCTCGCCGACGGCATCGAAGTCGTCGGCGCCGATCTGGCCGACGGCCTTCTCTCTGTCGATCTCGCGCGCCCGTCCATGGACAAGCTGGTTCGCAAGATCGAAATCAACGGGCGCGGCTGAGCCGGCCCAAAGGAGTACCGCGTGATGGAAAACAGCAACAGGCAGATCATGACTGCCGAGACTTTCGCCGGCCTGGGTGGCGGCAAGGTCGCCTATGTCCGTTCCCTCAAGTCCGACCAGGCCAAGAGCCTGTTCCCCGGCCTTCCTCCCGTAGCGCCGGATCTGGAGCTGTGGGCGCTTCTCGCCGCCGACGGCACGCCGATCATGCTCGCCGACAACCGCGATGCGGTGGTCATGAACGCCCACGAGCAGGATCTGGAGATGGTCAGCATCCACTGATGTGGTGAGCCGGGGCCGGGCGGGAGACACCGCCTGGCGAAAAGGTCAGGCGGCGTCCGGCGTCGCCTCTTCCGTCAAAACGGCATGAAGCGCGGCCTTGTCGGTCGAGGCGCGGAGCTTGTTCGCCACGCCGCCCTTGCGGAGATGGCGGGCGATCCGCGCCAGCGCCTTCAGGTGATCGGCGCCGGCGCCTTCGGGCGCCAGCAGCAGGAAGACGAGGTCGACCGGCTGGTCGTCCAGCGCCTCGAAATCGATCGGCTTGGGCAGGCGCGCGAAGAGCCCGAAGATGCTGTCCAGCCCCGGCAGCTTGCCGTGCGGGATCGCGATGCCGCCGCCGACCCCGGTCGAGCCGAGCTTCTCGCGCTGCAGCAGCGTCTCGAAGATCTCGCGCTCCGGGATCCCGGTCTTGGCGGCCGCCTTCTCGGCGATCGCCTGGATCACCTGCTTCTTGCTGTTGGCTTTCAGCGAGCCGATGACCGCGTCGGGTGCGATGAGGTCGCCTAGGTCCATAGCCAAAAGTCCACGATGCATTCCTCTCTGGCGCCGGAGCCGGTCTGTCGCCGGCACCGGTTGGATCAGCCGCCGGCTTTGGAGCTGGCCGTCTGGAGCGCCGGATCGAGCCAGCCGATATGGCCGTCGGTCCGCCGGTAGACGACATTGATGCCGCCATGGGCGGCGTTCCGGAAAACCAGCGCAGGCGCCTCCGTGAAGTCCAGTGCGATGACAGCGTCGCCCACCGTCATGGTGACGAGGTTGGTGGTCTCCTCGGCAATGACGGTCGGGCTGTAATCGACCGCCACCTCCTCGTCCTCGTCGGGCGCGGCCAGGACATAGCTCGCTGCCGGCTCGGCGATCTCGCGACGGCTGACGTGGTGGTCCTTGAGACGGCGCTTGTAGCGGCGCAGGCGTTTCTCGATGCGATCGGCAGCGATGTCGAAGCTCTGATAGACATCCTGCGCCTGGCCGTGCGCCTGGAGCAGGATGCCCGTGTCGAGGTGGATGGTGCAGTCCGACGCATAGCCGGACCCTTCGGGCTCGACCGTGACGTGGCCGGTGAAGCCGCCATCGAAATACTTGCCCAGCGCATCGGAGACGCGCCCTTCGACGTGCGCGCGAAGCGCCTCGCCGATATCCATATTCTTCCCTGAAATCTGCAGACCCATGGGGGTTTCGAACCTTCTCCGTTGTTCCGGCGTTGTCGCTTTCAAGCGGCTGCGGTTGCGGCTCGTGGCCCGATTCTGCATTGCCGAACGGGGACGATCCGAGAGCTCCAAGGAAGCTCGCCGCACCCCCCGGCTCGACGATGGGCGCACCTTCTATTGACGACGGTCCCACAAGTCAACCGGCACCCTCCCGGCGGGGGAAAACGCGATACAGGGATACACGAATGCCCGCGCCGCCCGGCATCAAAGCGCGGCCTGCTTTTCGCGGCGGCGCTGGACCGACGACGGGATGCGAAGCGCCTCGCGATACTTGGCGACGGTCCGCCGGGCGATGTCGATGCCGGAATCGCGCAGCGTCCGCACGATCGCGTCGTCGGAAAGGATGGTGTCCGGCGGCTCCTCGTCGATCAGCCGCTTGATCCTGTGCCGCACCGCCTCGGCGGAATGGGAAACGCCGCCTTCCGAGGAGGCGATCGCGGCGGTGAAGAAATATTTGAGCTCGAAGACACCGCGGGTGGTGGCCATGTACTTGTTCGAGGTCACCCGCGAGACCGTCGATTCGTGCATGCCGATCGCCTCGGCGACCGTCTTGAGGTTGAGCGGCCGCAGGTGCTGGACGCCGTGGGCGAGGAAGGCATCCTGCTGGCGCACGATCTCGGTCGCGACCTTGAGGATCGTCCGCGCCCGCTGGTCGAGGCTCTTCACCAGCCATTTGGCGGTCTGCATGCACTCGGTCAGGAAGGCGTCGTCCTTCTCGTTGCGGCGGCCCTTCGAGACCTTGGAATAATAGGTCTGGTCGAAGAGGACGCGGGGCAGCGTCGCGGTGTTGAGCTCGACGTGCCAGCCGCCGTCATTGGCCGGACGCACCATCACGTCGGGAACCACCGGCTGCACGACGGCATCGCCGTAAGCGTTGCCGGGCTTGGGGTTCAGCGCCTTCAGCTCGGCGATCATCTCGGCGAGGTCCTCGCCGTCGACGCCGCAGAGCTTCATCAGGC
>JAGRKY010000425.1:0-625 GCA_020442095.1 Bauldia sp. | reverse complement strand
TCGAGGCGGTCGCGCTCGCGCAGCTGGATCGCCAGGCATTCGGCGAGGTCCCTTGCGCCGACCCCTGACGGTTCGAACCCCTGGATGATCCGCAGCGCCTCGCCGGCCTGGTCGAGATCGGCGCCGAGCTGTTCGGCGAGCGCCGCGATGTCGGCGCGGAAATAGCCGGCTTCGTCGATCTCGCTGATGATCGCGCTGCCGATCATCCTCAGCGTCGGGTCGGAAACGGCGAGGCCGAGCTGGTTGGCGAGATGGTCGGCGAGGGTCGTCTCGCAGGCGACGAAGGCTTCGAGATTATAGTCGTCGGAACTGACCGGCTGGCGGCTCGGCGCGACGGACCAGGATTCGGTCGGCAACGCCGGAGCGGTCTCGGCGGCGGCCTGGTTGTTGTCGTCCGGAAAGACATTGGCGAGGTCGGTGTCGAGCTTCGGCTCGGCTGCCTCGCCGTTGCGGTCGAGGCCGGTTTCCAGCCAGTCGCTGCCCTCGGCGGCGCCGTCACCATCGGCGCCGGACAGGCCGTCTCCGTCCCGGTCTTCGCCGGGCGCAGCGCCGTCGTCGTCGGACGCGCGATCGAGAAGTGGATTGCGCTCGAGCTCGGCCTCGACATAGGCGACAAGATCGAGAT
>JAGRKY010000424.1 GCA_020442095.1 Bauldia sp. | reverse complement strand
TCCCAGACCCCCGCGGAGAGGTGCCGGAGTGGGCGAACGGGGCGGTCTCGAAAACCGTTGAGCGCGCGAGCGTTCCCAGGGTTCGAATCCCTGTCTCTCCGCCATCCGCCAATCATCCTTCCCGACCGTCGACAGGACCACGACGGCCGGCCTTGGAATCAGGCATCCCCTCCGGTCGGTACCGCTTGTTTCTTCGACTTCCGGCCCCCTGCCAGGCTTGCCACCACAACGAAGAAGGTCGGCACGAAGAAGATGCCGAGCACCGTCGCCGCGATCATGCCGCCAAGGACGCCGACGCCGATGGCATTCTGCGCCGCCGAGCCCGCACCTGTGGCGATGGCGAGCGGCAGCACGCCGAGGATGAAGGCGAGCGAGGTCATGACGATCGGCCGGAAGCGGAGCCGCGCCGCCTCGACCACCGCCTCCGCGACGGACCGGCCCTGTTCGTGCAGCGCCTTGGCGAATTCGACGATCAGGATCGCGTTCTTGGCGGCGAGGCCAATCGTCGTCAGCACGCCGACCTTGAAATAGACGTCGTTGGACTGGTCGAAGAGCCAGGCGGCGGCAAGCGCCCCGAGGACGCCGATCGGAACCGCCAGGATCACCGAGAAGGGGATCGACCAGCTTTCGTAGAGGGCCGCGAGGCAGAGGAAGACCACCAGCATAGAGGCGGCATAAAGCAGCGTCGCCTGCGATCCGGCGAGTCGCTCCTGGTAGGAAAGGCCCGACCATGCCGAGGCATAGCCGCCCGGCAGCGCGCTCACCAGTTGCTCCATCTCGTCCATCGCGGAGCCCGAACTCACGTCGGTCGCGGCCGATCCCTGCATCTCGATTGCCGGCGTTCCATTGAAGCGGGCGAGCGACGGCGAGCCCTGCGTCCAGTCGACCGTCGCGAAGGCCGATAGCGGCACCATCTCGCCGGAATCGTTGCGGGCATACCAGCGGAAGATGTCTCCCGGCTGCATGCGATAGGCGGCATCGGCCTCGACGTAGACCGGCTTGATCTCGCCGTCATAGATGAAGTCGTTGACGTAATTGCCGGCAAAGGCGGTGCTGATCAGCGCGTTGGCGGCAGCAAGGTCGACGCCGAGGACAGCCGCCTTCTCGGGATCGATGGCAATTCTGAGCTGACTGTCCGGGTTGCGGGTATTGCCGCGGATATTGGCGACGAGATTGCTCTTGCTGGCCATGTCGGCGAGTTCGTTACTCGCAGCAATCAGCGCGTCGCGCCCCGTGTTGCCGGTATCCTCCAGATACATGGTGAAACCATTCGACTGGCCGAGGCCCTGGATGGCGGGTGGAGCGAGCGCGAAAATCTCGGCGTCGCGAATTTGGCTGAAATAGGCCGAGGCACGCGCCGCCACCGCCTGGGCCGATTGCGAGGTGTCCGGGCGCTCGTCGAAATCCTTGAGCTTGACGAAGCCCATGGCGGCGTTCTCGCCGCTACCGCTGAAACCGAAGCCGAGGGTCATGAAGACGCTCTCGACAGCGTCGCTCTCCTGCTCGAGATAATACGCCTCGACGAGGTCAATGACAGCCTGGGTGCGGGCCGCGTTCGCACCCGACGGCAGGGTGATCTGCGTCATCAGCACGCCCTGGTCCTCCTCCGGCAGGAAAGAGGTGGGCAGCTGGGTGTAGAGGCCATAGACGGCGGCGACCAGCACGGCGAAGACACTGAGCACCATAACCGGCCGCCGGACCAGCCTGCCGACTGTGCCGACATAGCCGTTGATCGTCCGTCCCAGGCCGCGATTGAACCAGCCGAACCAGTGCACCGTCTTACCCTCGTGCGTCGGCCGCAGGAGGAGCGCGCAGAGCGCGGGAGTGACGATGATGGCAACCAGCACCGACAAGAGCATCGCCGTCGCGATGGTCACCGAGAACTGCCGGTAGATCACGCCGACCGACCCGGAGAAGAAGGCCATCGGAATAAACACCGCGGTCAGCACCAGGGCGATGCCGATCAGGGCGCCGGTGATCT
>JAGRKY010000423.1 GCA_020442095.1 Bauldia sp. | reverse complement strand
CCGGACGTGCTGACCGAGGAGGTGGCGGATACGACGATCGGCCTGCTGCTCAATACCGTCCGCGAGCTCTCCGCCGCCGAGCGCTATCTGAGGGCCGGGCGCTGGGCGAGCGAAGGCGCCTTCCCATTGAGCCGGGCGACGCTCCGCAACCGCATCGTCGGCATCCTCGGCCTCGGCCGGATCGGCATGGCGATCGCCCGCCGTCTCGACGCGATGCAGGTTCCCGTGGTCTACCACACCCGCCGCGAGCGGCCGGGCGTCGCCTACCGCTACTATCGCGACCTCCGGGAGATGCTCGAGGCCGTCGACACGCTGATCATCGTCGTACCGGGCACGCCCGAAACCACCAGCCTGATCGATGCCGGGATGCTGGAGGCGCTGGGGCCGGACGGCATCCTGATCAATGTCGGCCGGGGGACCGTCGTCGACGAGGCCGCCCTCATCGAGGCGCTGGCCTCGCGCACCATCTATGCGGCGGGGCTCGATGTCTTCGCCGACGAGCCGAACGTTCCCGAAGCCCTGCTGTCGCTCGATAATGTCGTGCTGCTGCCGCATGTCGGCTCGGCGTCGCACCATACGCGCGACGCCATGGGCAAGCTCATGGTCGACAACCTGAGGGCCTGGTTCGCGACCGGCATGCCGTTGACGCCGGTGCCCGAGACACCGGTGCCGGAAAAGCGGTAGCGGCGCTCAGGCGACGAATTCGCCGCCGAGCTCGTCCTCGATATGGGCGCGGATGATGTCGTCGAAGGAGGTCTCGGCGCGGAAGCCGAGCGCGACGGCGCGTTCGGGGGCAAAATTGCGCGGCCAGCCTGCGACGATCTTCATGATCGTCTCATCCGGCTCGCGGCGGATGCGCTTCACGACATTGTCGCCGGCGATCCGGCGGAGCGCCTCGATCTGCTCGCCGACCGTGACCGACAGCCCCGGCATGGTGAGATTGCGGCGCGGCCCGACCTCGGCGCCGTCGATTGCGGCGGCATGGACGAGGAAGTTGACCGCCGAGCGCGGGCTCGCATGCCAGTGGCGGACGTCTTCCGACACCGGCAGCGCGACTTCCTGGCCGGCCAGCGGCTCGCGGATGATGTTGGAGAAGAAGCCGGAAGCCGCCTTGTTCGGCTTGCCCGGACGGACGCAGATGGTCGGCAGGCGGATGCCGATGCCGTCCATGAAGCCCCGCCGCGTATAGTCCGACAGGAGCAGCTCGCCGATCGCCTTCTGGGTGCCGTATGAGGTGAGCGGCGTGTGATGGAAGTCGTCGGGGATGGCTTCGGGGAAGGGGGCGCCGAAAACGGCGATCGACGAGGTGAAGACGACGCGCGGCACATAGTGGTCGCTGAAGACCTGGATCGCATCGAAAAGCTGCCGGGTGCCGTCGAGGTTGATGCGGTAGCCCTTCTCGAAATCCGCCTCCGCTTCGCCGGAAACGATCGCCGCGAGATGGAAGATGGTGTCCGGACGCTTTGCGACCAGCGATGCCGCGACGCCGGTTTCGGAAAGGTCCGCGGCCAGCGTTTCGACCGCGAATGGCGCATCGGAGGGCTCTGCGGGGGCGATGACGTCGACGAGGGTGACCTTTGAGATGGTCTTGCCGCCGATGTTGCCGTCGCGGATCA
>JAGRKY010000422.1 GCA_020442095.1 Bauldia sp. | reverse complement strand
CAAGGTCAACCAGATCGGCTCGCTCTCGGAGACGCTCGACACGGTCCGCATGGCGCTGACCGCCGGCTATACCGCGGTGATGTCGCACCGCTCCGGCGAGACCGAGGATTCGACCATCGCAGACCTCGCGGTCGCCACCAACTGCGGTCAGATCAAGACCGGNNCGGCTCGCTCGCCCGCTCCGACCGGCTCGCCAAGTACAACCAGTTGATCCGGATCGAGGAAGAGCTCGGCACCCAGGCCGCCTATGCCGGCGCGGCCGCGGTCAAGCGGTAGGCAAACGTTCCGCGCCAGCGGCGGGCTTCCCGGCGGATTATCGTGCGCTGTTCCAGGGCGCGTCGATGAACGTCACTTCGCCATTCTCGATCGAGAGGTGGATCCGGTCGAGGAGGAGGTCGATGAAGGGCACCAGTGCCGGCTGGTCGCCGTTCACCGCGACAGCGATGTCTTCGTGCCAGCCCGGCAGCTCGCAATAGAGCGCGAAGATGTGGAGGGAGCGATCCTCGGCAAGGTGCTGGAGGGTCCCGATCTCACCGTCGAACGAGATGCTGACATCGCCGGCGCGGAGCGCCTCCACAACCTTGGCGGAGGTCGGAAACGTCACGAGGTCGGCATCGGGATTGAGTGCCAGGAGCTCGCCGACGAAGGCGGTATGGTCCTCGACGCCGACCTTTACGCGCGCCAAGTCGGCAATGAACTCGTCCTGAGTCGGGCATCGTCGGTTTTCTTTTGCCGCTTCGACCCGATTGATGAGCACCGTCAGCTTCTCGGTCAGATAGGGACGCGTGAACAGCACCTTGCGGGCGCGCTCGACGGTGGTCGAAAGGTATGAGACCGCGATATCCGCGTCGCCGCGCGCGACCTGGTCGACAACCCCGTCGTAGGTGGACTCCGTCCGTACGATAACGAGCTTCACGCCGAGCGCGGAGGCGATCGCAGCGGCAATCCTTGCGTCGAAGCCGGCGGTCTTGCCGTCCTCGTCGGTGACGATCATCGGCGGGTCGTCGTGGGCAATCATCGCGACCTTCAGCTCGCCCCGCGCGATCAGAGCATCAAGGCCGGGCAGCGCGGTGTCGGCCCGAGACGGCGCCGCAACGCCAACGATCACCATCGCCGCCAGAACGACCAGGACCTTCATCCTTCGGCCTCCGTCGTCGATGACGCCGGGGCGGCAGGGGCCGGCGTGTGCCGAGTGGTGCCGCGCCCTATCAGCAACAGCACGACCGAGCTGAATACCGTCAGCAGCGACACCATGGGGCCGACGATCTGCTCCGTCGTCGTCAGGATCACCACCGCTAGGTCGCCGGGAACACTGACCGACCCGAGGATCGGCGTCAGGGCAGGCGCCAGCGCCGCGCCCCCGCCAACCACCGCCGTGCCGCCAATGACGCTGCCGACGGACAGCGTCGCCAGCTGCACCCCTGAGAGATCGAGGCTGTACACGTTGGCCAGGAACATCGTGATGAGGATGAAATTCATTATCTGGCCGTGCTGATTGGCGATGATCCCAAACGGCATCACCGCGCTCGTCTCGTCCTCCTGTGCATCGAAGCGCTTGGTGACGATCTCCATCGAGGGGCGCAGTGCGATGAACGGGTTGTTGGCGAGAAACGAAATGGTGAAGGGCTGCCTGAGCGCGGCGAGGTTTCGCACGCCGCCGATGCGGCGGAGGGAAAGAAGCAGGATGACGTAGAAGGCGAGCAGAACGATCGCCGCAAAGTAAAAGGCGGCGATGAAGCCGATGAGGCTCTCGAACATCACGAGGTCGACGGTCGCGGTCACGCCGGCCATCAGGCAGAAGAGCCCCACCGCCAGCCCCTTCATGATCGCCTCGAAGATCCGCGAGAACGCCATGTAAAGGGAATGGGTCACGTCCAGCGTGTGGTCGGCGGCCGGCGTGTCCGCCAACCCGAGGCCGATGCCCAGCAGCAACGAAAAGATGACGATCGCCGCAAAATTCTGCGCGCTGAGCGCCCGGAAGATATTGCTCGGAATGATGTTGATGAGGAACTCGTCGAGGCCTCCCGCCGGCAGGGCGGCAGCAGCGGTCGAGAGCCGTTCGCCGAGGCTCGCCGCCGCTTCCGGGCTGAGATCGCCGCCGGGGTGGAATACAAGCCCCACGGCAATGGCGATCACTGCGGGGACGGGCAGGAGCGCCAGGTAGGCGAGCGCGAAGCGGGGGAAGCTCGGCCGCAATACGGGGCTGCGGAGCATCCGCCCGAGCCCGCTGACCAGAGCCGTCATCATCAGCGGCACGATGCTGATCGACAGGGCCGCTATGTAAATATCCCCGGCGGGCTTGAGCAACTTGCCGACTGACGGCAGCAGCACGCCCAGCAAACCTCCGGCGATCGTCGCGGCAAAGATCGTCTTCGGATCCGCCAGCCAGCCGAGCCTCAGCGGAATCTTTCGCGATACCTGGGCCAAAGGCTCAGCTCCTCGAAGCCAAACGACAAGCGGCTGTGTTAACCCGCCATTTGGTTGCAGTACAACAGAGCCATCCTCGGAGGCACCGAAGAGGCGGTGGATGCGGTCGGCCAGGAATGGTGAGGCCGCCCCGTATTCGCCGGCGAGAAACAAGGCCGCTCGCGGACGGCCCAGCGAGATCGCGCGGCGCCGATACCGACCAGGCCGACCGGTCGCAAACGTCCGCTACGGCTTGCCGAAAACGACCGGGCCGCCGCCCGAGTCGTTTGAGTGGTTGTCGACGTGGAGGTCGTAGTCGGTGTCGATGGTTGCGACGAATCGCTCACCGGGCTTCGGCGCCGCGCCTTCAAGGACGCGGTACGCAATATCGACTCCGCCGCTGCTCCAGCTCATCCCCGTAATCTCGTAGACCGAGAGACCCTGGTCGAGCCGACCATCGAGCACGACGGAGGCATTCGGCGGATCCGTGTCAAAGTCGGCGTCAGGGCCCCATGCGCTCGCCACATAGGTTTCCATCGCCATGAAGCCGACTTTCCGGTCCGGCCGGTCGGTGAAGACGATGACCGTCGGATCGGGGGAAAGCGTCAGCTTGTCGACGGAAACGCTGTCGACCGTGCCCTGGATGACCGCGAGCCACTCCGGGGCCGGCCCGTCGTCGGCATGCGCCATGGTCGCGGTCACCAATAACCCGATGGTCAATAGTGCGAAGCGAGGCATGAATGAACTCCACCGCTGGTTCGTTGGCATTTCGTGGCGTGATGTTGCGACGATCAATGGACGAGCTCCTTATTTCGGCTCGACGGCCATGAAGGTGAAGGGCTTCGATTCGACGAAGTCCTTCGCGGCGTTGGCCGAGTGGATCGTGCCGCCGGCGACGGTCAGCTTCTTCACCGGAGCGCCGGGCGAGAAGTCGAGATCGGCGAGCGGGACCCAGAAGGTGTTGGGGCTGGTCGCACTGTCGAAGAAATAGACCTTGTCCTTCTGGTCGGAGACCGTCCGCCACAGCGTCGACGAGATGTTCGGCTGATCGGGCGTGGTGATGCCGAGCGGCACCGAGACTGACCGCATGACGCTCAACACGCTCGCCGCCGCCTGGTTGGCGTAGGTGTGCTGCGGCACCGCGCTGATATAGCCCTGCGCGACCTCGGTCGGGATCGCCTTGATCAGGAAGGACGCCCGCGCGAAACGGTCGGCGGCGCGGTTGGTACCGGGCAGGAAGGTGAGGCCGCCGATCTGCTCCCAATAGGCGCTGAGTGCGAGCTGCTGGTCGTAGCTCGGCGAGTTGGTCATCACCTGGTACTGCTTGCCGTGGTGGATGACGAGCTTGCCGACGAGATATTCAAAGATGGCGGAATCGCCGGTCGGGTCGGAAAGCGACAGGTGAAGCTGCGCGGCCTTGCCGTTCGGGAGCTCGGCCGTCACCACCCGGAAGGGCTCCTTGCCGATTGCGTCGACCGCTTCGGCGACGGTGCCGAAATTGTCGAGCACATATTGCGCCCAGACCGCCATCGAGAGCGGCGGCCTGCCCTCGGTGGTGCCGTAGTCGGATTCGGCGAGGTAGAGCAGGTTCACCGTCAAGCCCGCCTCGTTGACGCCGTCGGCGGTGCCGATGTCATAGGCGCTGGCGATGAGACTGCCGTATTTCGACGTCCATTTCGGCGACCCGGGACCGGCCGCGCCGTCGCGCTCCATCCCGCGCGGGAACGCCCAGAGATTCGTCCCCATGTCCTCGGCCCAGTCCATCGACCGGCCGGTGATGACGGTATCTTCGGATCCGAGATAGACCGCACGCGTACACATTGCTTCCTGCCTCCTGGGTTCGGAAAAACCGGGGCCCGAACATGGTTGCGGGCCGTCGTGCCGACCCGGCGCGACCGCCAGAGGCGGCGCCACCGGGCCAGCGTATCGATTGGGCTATTACGGCTCGACGGCCATGAACGTGAAGGGCTTCGATTCGACGAAGTCCTTCGCGGCGTTGGCCGAATGGATCGTGCCGCCGGCGACGGTCAGCTTCTTCACCGGAGCGCCGGGCGAGAGGTCGAGATCGGCGAGCGGAACCCAGAAGGCGTTGGGGCTGGTCGCGCTGTCGAAGAAATAGACCTTGTTCTTCTGGTCGGAGACCGTCCGCCACAGGGTCGAGGCGATGTTCGGCTGGCCGGGAGTGGTGATGCCGAGCGGCACCGAGACCGAGCGCATGACGCTGAGCACGCTCGCGGCCGCCTGGTTGGCGTAGGTGTGGTCCGGGACCGCGGAGATCAGCGCCTTCGCCGTTTCGGTCGGGATCGCCTTGATCAGGAAGGACGCCCGCGCGAAACGGTCGGCGGCGCGGTTGGTGCCGGGCAGGAAGGTGAGGCCGCCGATCTGCTCCCAATAGGCGTTGAGCGCGATCTGCTGGTCGTAGCTCGGCGAGTTGGTCATCACCTGGTACTGCTTGCCGTGGTGGATGACGAGCTTGCCACCGAGATACTCGAAGATCGCCGAATCGCCGCTGGCGTCCGAGATCGACAGGTGGAGCTGCGCCTTCTTGCCGTTCGGGAGTTCGGCGGTCACCACCCGGAAGGGCTCCTTCGAGAGCGCATCGACCGCTTCGGCGACAGTGCCGAAATTGTCGAGCACATACTGCGCCCAGATCGCCATCGAGAGTGGCGGCTTGCCCTCGGCGGTGCCGTAGTCCGATTCGGCGAGATAGAGGAGGTTGGCGACGAGGCCCGCCTCGTTCATCCCGTCGGCGGTGCCGATGTCATAGCCGCTGGCGATCACGCTGCCGTATTTCGACGTCCATTTCGGCGACTCGGGACCGGCCGCGCCGTCGCGCTCCATGCCGCGCGGAAACACCCAGAGATTCGTCCCCATATCCTCGGCCCAATCCATCGAACGGCCGGTAATGACGGTGTCGTCCGAGCCGAGATAGACCGCCCGGGTACAGGCGGCGGCCGGCGCAAGGCCGGTGGCGACGAGTGCGACGGCGGCCACCGCGGCCTTCAGGGATGTCCGGATACGGTTCATGATTCTTGCCTCTTCAGGGATGTTAATGGCCCGGTTGGATGGCCCCGATAGGGCCAACGCGCCTTTTTCTAGACGGTCAGGGTCAACGATCCGTTCTCAAAAAGAAGATGCTGCGCCGCACCAGGCTCGCCACCTCCCGCCGCGGGATTCGTCGAAAGCGGGGGCCCGTCGGTGCGAGCGAAACCATCCATTAAGGCTGATTGGGGCAATGTGGCGCCGTCATCGGACAGGAGTTTCCATGATCACCCGCCACCGCCGTCGATCGCCGCTCCGGCTCCTTTGGCTGCCGCTGACCACGGCCGCCTTCGTCGGCTATTTCGGCTATCACGCCTATAACGGAGCCTACGGCCTGCCGGCTCTGGAGCGGATGCAGGTGGAGGCGGACGACCTCAAGGCGACCCTCAACGACCTGCGCGACGAGCGTGCCGCGCTGGAGAAGCGGGTCTCCTACCTCAAGCCGGACAGCCTCGACGCGGATATCCTCGATATCGAAGCTCGCACTTCGCTTAATCTGATCCGGCCAGATGAAGTCGTGATTTCTTTTGGTGCGGTGCAGCATTCGCGAGATAATTCTCTCGACTGAGCCATCCATTCCATTTCGGCATACTTGACCTGCACGAAAGACAGGCCTCCAGTTCTTGGATTGGCTCTCGCCATCGGCTACCCTTCGGCGCAAATTAACAAGCAGGGCCCCAGGGGAGGAGTACTGCATGGCTAAAGCCGCACGGAAGGCCGACAAGTCGGCGCCAGTATCCGAGCCCGAGAAACGATCCCGGCCGACCGTGGTACCGAATTCTCCCAGCAAGCTCGCCGAGCTCACATCCGACCAGGAAATTTCCGCCTACGAGCAGATGCTGCTGATCCGGCGTTTCGAGGAACGCGCCGGCCAGATGTACGGCATGGGGCTGATCGG
>JAGRKY010000421.1 GCA_020442095.1 Bauldia sp. | reverse complement strand
GTCGGCAAGCGCCTTGTCGTCCTGGCCAAGGCGCCGCTCGACCAGGGCCCGGTTGGCATAGGCCTGGTAGAAGTTCGGGTTGAGCTTGATCGCAGTGTCGAAGTCGGCGACCGCCTCGCGGAGCTTCCCGGCCTTGCCATAGGCCGTGCCGCGGACATTATAGCCGTTGGCATCCTGCGGATTCTGCGAGATGACCGTCGACAGGGAGCCGATGTTGACTGCCGACCCCGTCGCGGGATCGATGTCGGCACTGGTGAAGGCGGTCGGGCTGGTCTGGCAGCCTGCGGCAACCGTCAGGCCTGCGATCAGCAGGGCCGTCGGCATACGTGCAGTCTGGTGAATCAATTGCGCGAGCATTCCCCGCCGCCGCTCCTCGAGACTGCTGCTTCCAGACCAGGTCGGAAGGCGCCCGCCGATTCTGCTTCCACTACAGTATAGCGGAACGTCCAAAACCGGCGATTTGAGGGCGCTTCCGCTAACGGCCGGCATCAGCCGGCACCAAATCGACCCCCGGCAATGGCCGGAAAGGCGCCGTGCTTTATCAGAACATTCGCGGCACTGTCAAAATGCGGCGGGATCAATAGCTGTCGCGCGGGCTGATGCGGTTGACGTGGCCCATCTTGCGTCCGGGACGGCTCTCGGCCTTGCCGTAGAGGTGGAGCCGGGCGCTGGCCTCGCCGACGATCTCCGGCCACTGCGACGCCTCGTTGCCGATCAGGTTGGTCATCACCGCGTTGCTGTGCCGTGTGGTGTCGCCGAGCGGCCAGCCGGCGATGGCGCGGATGTGCTGTTCGAACTGCGAGCAAAGGCAGCCGTCCGTCGTCCAGTGGCCGGAATTGTGGACCCGGGGCGCGATCTCGTTGACGAGGAGGCGCCGGGCGCCGCGTTCCATGACGAACATCTCGACCGCGAGGACGCCGACGTGATCGAGGGCGACAGCGATCCGTCGGGCGATATCCACGGCCTCCTCCGCGAGGTCTGGCGCAAGGTCGGCCGGCACGGTCGAGGTGGCTAGGATGCCATCCTTGTGGACATTCTCGACGACGTCATAGGCGCGCATCGCGCCGTCGCGGCCACGTGCGAGGATGACCGAAACCTCGCGGACGAAGGGCACGAAGGCTTCGAGGATCGCGGCCGCCTGGCCGATCACCCGCCACGCGCCGACCGGGTCGTCGCCGGCGCGGATCGTCGCCTGTCCCTTGCCGTCATAGCCGAAGCGGCGCGTCTTGAGCACCGCCGGACGGCCGGTCCTGGCGAGGGCGGAATAGATATCCGCCTGTTCCGCGACGGGCGCGAAGGGCGGCACCGGGATGCCGAGGTCGGCGATGAGCTGCTTCTCGCTCAGCCTGTCCTGGATCGGCTCAAGCGAGGCCGGACCGGGCAGGACCGTCACCCTTTCGGCGAGGAAGCGGAGGGTATCGGCCGGGATATTCTCGAATTCGAAGGTGACGACGTCGACCGCGCCGGCAAAAGCCGCGAGGGCATCCTCGTCCTCATAAGGAGCGATCGTGCGGGCCGCCGCCACGGCGAATGCCGGGCTTTTCTGGTCCGGGCAATAGATATGGCAGGAGAGGCCGAGCTCCGCGGCGGCAAGCGCCAGCATGCGACCGAGCTGGCCGCCGCCGAGGATTCCGACGATCATCCCTGGCTTGATCGGCGGCTCGTCATTCATCATCGATCGGCCGCTCGTCGACCGCGGCCGACTGAGCCATCCGCCAGCCGTCGAGCCGGCTGGCGATGTCGTCATCGGTGAGGGCGAGGACCGCGGTCGCCAGCAGCGCTGCGTTGATCGCGCCGGACCGGCCGATCGCCAGCGTGCCGACCGGGATGCCGGCCGGCATCTGGACGATCGAGAGCAGGCTGTCCTGGCCGCCGAGCGCCTTGGATTCGACCGGAACGCCGAAGACCGGCAGGGGCGTCAGCGACGCGCACATGCCGGGAAGGTGTGCTGCGCCCCCGGCGCCCGCAATGATCACCTTGTAGCCGGCCCGGCGGGCGCCCTTGCAGAAAGTGATCATCCGGTCGGGCGTCCGATGCGCCGAGATGATGCGGTCGTCGTGCGCTATGTCGAGCGAATCGAGCGTGTCCGCCGCATGACGCAGCGTGTTCCAGTCCGATTGGCTGCCCATGATGATGGCAACGGGCGGCGTCGGCTCGAGCATGAATTTCGGTGTCCGTTCGAGAAGGTTGACAGGGAGCGATCGATTATAGGGACCGGGTGGTGCTCCGCAAGAAAATGCAAGCGTCCGGGCCCGCTATACACCGGCGGATCAGGCGATGATGTCCGGCAGCAGCTGGTCTTCGAGCGCCGCGATCCGGTCCTTCAGGGCGAGCTTCCGCTTCTTAAGCCTCTGGATACGGATGGTGTCCGAGGATCCGGTGGAAATCATGCTGTCGATGGCCATGTCGAGGTCGCGATGCTCCTGGCGCAGTTCCGCCAACTGATTCCGGATTTGCTCTTCTTCTTCGGATTTTGTGCGCCGATCGCCCGACGGCATGTACTTTCCCCGATTCTCGCGCCTTCCAGGAAGGCTTTCTTCCCCGACAATAGCACGAACCGGGGCGGACCGAACGGTCGCAGCCGTGACGTCTTGAAAGTCCTTGATCGCGACCGCAAATCAAGAAGTGGACGACAGTGGAAAAGTTGGTTTTTGCGTTGCAGCAACAGCTTTGGCTTGTTCGACAGCTTTCGGAGCTTATGTCAGACTGTTGGTGTGACTCGGTCAACAGGAGGCCTTGCCGATGCCCATGAATTCGCATGTCACCGAGCTTGAACGCCGTCATCAGGCGCTCGAAAAGAAGATCGAAGACGCGATAAACCACCCGGGCACCGACGATCTCGAGATCGCCGATCTGAAAAAGCGCAAACTGTTGTTGAAGGATGAAATCAACCGCCTCAAGGGCGAAGAGGCGCTGCACTAGCTCCGCTGTCGCCGTCATTCGTCAGGGGAAAGCCGCTTCCGGCGACCCCTGACGGAAGATGAGCGGCAGGAAGATACGATCAGCCTTCGGGGTCTTCCTTTGCCATTCGGGCAGCCGCCCGTTGGCGCGGCATGTTTTTTCCGTCATCGTCTGCGATCTATCGACCGTTGAGTCGGCCGGCGCAGGATGGTGGGGACTTCATGGGCCTGGATCTGCAGAACCTCATCAACGAATTCGTGATGATGTATGTGCTGATCGATCCGATCGGCACGTTGCCGATCTTCCTCATGGTCACCGCCCACATGAAGCCCGAGCATCGCTCGATGATGGCGGTGCGGGCGACGCTGATCGCGGGTTGCGTCCTGTCGGGCTTCCTGATCGGCGGAAAGATCCTCCTTAATCTTCTCGGGATCCCGCTGCCGAGCTTCCAGATTGCCGGCGGCATCGTCCTTTTTCTCTTCGCGCTGACCATGATCTTCGGACCGCCGAAGGCCGAGCAGGAGAAGGAGGACGTGGCGACCCTCGAAAGGGCGCGCAGCATCGCCGTATTCCCGCTCGCAATCCCGGCGATCGCGAGTCCGGGCGCCATGCTCGGCGCGGTTCTGCTGAATGATTCCGACACCTTCTCGGTGACCGAGACTGCGGTCGACCTCGGGATCACCTGGCTGCTGCTCGGGATCACGCTGGCGCTGCTCTTTTCGGCCAAGCCGATCCTGCAGACGATCGGCGATTCCGGTGTCAGCGTCCTCAGCCGGATCATGGGGCTGATCCTCGCCGCCGTCGCGGTCGACAGCGTGCTGGTCGCCATCGCCCAGTTCTTCAAGATTTCGGGGATCGGCCAGCAGGGCCTGATGTAGGGAAGCTCAGAGCATTCCGTAGATGCTCTGGCCGATCAGGAAGAGGCCGACGATGAAAACGAGGACGTAGATCGCCTGGTAGTAGGTCCTGAGATTGATCCGCCGGACGAGCCAGACGCCGAAGAGCGTCGCCGGTATCGAGATCGGCAGCAGGATGGCGGAGGTGATCAGGTTCTCCCGGTCGAACTGGCCGAGAAAGAAATAAGGCAGCAGCTTGATCGTGTTGACCGTGGCGAAGAAGATCACCGCGGTGCCGGCGAATAGCCGCGGCTGCAGCTTCAACGGGGCGGCATAGACCTGATACGGCGGTCCGCCGGCGTGGCTGACGAAGCTGACGAAGCCGGTCACGGCTCCCCAGAAGACGCCCTTGGCGACGTTCGGCTTGGCTGCCTCGGTGCTTGTCCTGTGGCGGAACCAGTAGTTGAGTGCGAAAACGACGGCGACGACGCCGACGATCAGGCGGATCTGGGATTCGCTAACCCAGGCCGCGGTCAGCCAGCCGATGCCGATGCCGAGCAGGGCTCCCGGCAGCATGACGGACAGCACGCCCTTGTCCCATTCGCGCCAATAGGAATAGACCGCCACCAGGTCGCTGAGGATGAGGATCGGCAGGGTGATCCCGGCCGCCTGGACCGGCGATATGGCGATCGACAGGATGGGAACCGTCAGAATCCCGATCACGCCGAAGCCGCCCTTGGCAAGGCCAAGGATAAGCATCGCCGGCACGGCGGCGGCATAGAACCACGGATCGGTAATCATCGGATTCGGCGTCGGGAAGACGTACGGCAGGTTGTGGCGTAATGATACTCCGAGCCACACCTGCGGGACAACCGCGGTACAATCGCCGGCTCGAAATGCCGCATCGGGAGAGTTTCAATGCTGCTTGAGAACAAGGTCGCGATCGTCACCGGCGCCGCGCGCGGAATCGGATATGCGATCGTCCGGCGCTTCCTCGAGGAGGGTGCCCGGGTCGTCGTTGCCGACATCGATCATGTCGCGGGCACGCGGGCGGCGGAGGAACTCTCGACCTTCGGGCCGGTGCGCTACTTCGAATGCGACGTCAGCGAACGCCTCGACGTCCGCAACATGATGGCGGCGACGATCGAGGCTTTCGGCGATCTCGATATCCTCGTCAACAATGCCGGTATCCTGGTCCAGGCCGATTTCCTCGATCTCGACGAGGCCGATTTCGACCGGGTGCTGCGCGTCAATCTGAAAGGCGCGTTCCTCTGCTCGCAGGCTGCGGCGCGCCACATGGTGGAGCGGATCGAGGAGGGCGGCACCCCCGGGGTCATCGTCAACCTTTCGTCGGTGAATGCGATCTTCGCGATCCCGAACCAGGTTCCCTATTCGGTCTCGAAAGGCGGTCTCAACCAGTTGACCAGGGTCATGGCCCTGTCGCTGGCGCGGCACGGCATCCGGGTCAATGCGATCGGTCCCGGCTCGATCGCCACCGAGATGCTCGACTCGGTCATGGCCGATGCGGAACAGCGCCGGAAGATCCTGTCGCGGACGCCGATCGGGCGCATTGGCGATCCCCAGGAGATCGCTGCCATCGCCGCCTTCCTCGCTTCCGACGAGGCGAGCTACATCACCGGCCAG
>JAGRKY010000420.1 GCA_020442095.1 Bauldia sp. | reverse complement strand
GCCAGGCATGCAGCCATTCCTTGGCGGCGAGGAGCGCCGCGACGGCGACGCCCGCCGCGGCGGCGACCGCCATCTCGCCGAGCACGGCCAGGGCGCCGAGCGCGAAGACCAGCAGCATCGCGACGAGCGTCGTCATGCCCGTCGTCCCTTCGCGCTCCGTCTCGCGCCAGCGGAACAGCGTCGCGCCGACGGCGAAGGCGAGGAAGGCCAGTCCCATCGGCAAGGCGCCGATCTCGCGTGCCAGCAGCCCCCACACGCCGCCGGAGAGCCCGATCAGCGCAAAGGTGCGCAGGCCCGCGGCCCGCTCACCCTCCTTCTCGTCGCGCTCGCGCCAGCCGCGCTCGACGCCGATCAGGAAGCCGATGGCGAGCGCGAGGCCGAGGCGGATGAAGAGTTCGTTTTCTTCCATGACCGGGCACCGTATCCCGAGACGATACCCCCGTGAACCAGAGGCGCGGCTCCGCCACTATCCCGCAGCGACCCCTGCGAATCCGTTGCCTTGCCGTCGGGAAGCGAAAAAAGCTGCCCCCCTGGAATCGGCTGAAATCCGCCATTTCGCAGCGGCGCGCGGATGCGTCGCGGAACCTTCGCAGCCCGTTTGTATTGGCTAACAGAGTGTGGATGGCCTAGACTTGGGGCCTCAGCTCGAATGGCGGAGAGCAGCAAATGAGGCGTCTCAGCCTCAGCGACACGATCTTCTACAATCTCGGCGACTGCTACATGAATGCGGCGGCCATCCTTGATGGTCCCTGCGATCTCGCAGTGCTGCTGGCCGAGATGGAGGGCGTCATCGAGGCGCTCCCGGCCCTGACCGAACAATCGGTTCGCGTTGGGCTGTGGACCTTTGCGAAGAAATCCGCGGGCCCGGTCGATCTGGCGAAGCACGTCGCGATCATCCGTGACCCGTCGATCACCCATTTCGAGCAGCTGGTCCCCCGCCTCGACAAGCTTCGCCGCAATCCGATCCGGATCGACGGTCCGGCCTGGCGCGTCTTCGTGCTCAATCCGGCCGAGCCCGGCCAGGAAACGAAGGACGGCGAGCCGCCGCTTTCGGCGCTGTTCATGCAGATCCGCCACGGCATGGCGGATGCGACCCGGGGCCTTCAGATCCTGTCGCGCATGGGCCACTACGAGCCGACCGACGCGCACAGGGCGCTCGCCGCGCGCCTGCCGACGGTCGAGCCGCTCGACTTCGAGACGCCGATCACCGTCCACGATCCGGGCTTCTCGCTCCTCCAGATCCCGCGGCGCGGCATGGTCCGCGACGGCGACTCGAGCGAGCGCCTTGCCGCGGTGGCAGCGACGCTGGTCGCCGATCCCGACCTCTTCCCGAACGCGCAGCCGCTGCGTGGAAACGTCGGGCGCACCCGCTTCGTGCGCCGTCGCGGCCCGCAGAACGGCGTCGGCAACCACCTCAAGATGGTGACAGTGTCGACCAAGGAGAAGAAGAAGGCCAAGCGCTTCACGATTCCCGGCCTCGCCCGCGCCCAGGAACTGCCGATCACCCAGTGGCTGGTGGCGCTGTCGCCCCGCGCCGTCGCCCGCCTGATGATGCGGATCTGGTACACGAATTTCGATGCCATGGCGACGCTGATCCCGATGCCCCGCCGGCTGGTTCTAGGTGGCCGCAGCGTCAGCGCGACCTTCGGCATCCCGCCGCTCTGGGGGCCCGTCCCGCTGGCGCTCGACGTCCTCGCCGATGGCGAGAATTACAACGTCACCGCGGTTCCCGGGAACGGCTTCGTCGCCGAGCGCGCGCGCCTGCATGAAGGGCTGACCCGCCTCCTCAACCCGGAGACCGACGCCGATCTCGATGCGGTCGAGGAGACCCTCGCGAAGATGTCGGAAGAAGCTGGCCAGCCGCGCCGTCGGGCGGGCCGCCCCGGTCACGGACAGGGCGTCGAGGGAAGCAGTTCCAACCCGGTCAGCTTGCCGGCCAGGGCGAAGTCGCCGTAGTCGATCTTCATCGTCCGGCCGACGCCGTTCTCATAGATGACGAAGGACAGGACGTAGAAGGGCGTGTCGTCGCCCGTATCGGACTTGTCGAAATAGCTCAGCGTCAGCGGCCAGTGCCGGAGCCTGGCGATCCCGGCATCGGCGACCACGGTCTCGTCGCCGATATCGTCGGCGGCGGTGGAGACACGCCCTATGACGCCGGCGGTCTCGAAGACCGTCTCCCCGTCCTCGGAACCGTCATAGACCTCCATGGTCAGGAAGGATTCCCCCTTACGGGCCGAGGCCAGGATCTTCTCCATCTGGTCGGTCGGGAACACCATTGGGCCGGAGATGGCGAGCGCCTTGCTCTGCGGTTTCGACAGCTTGACGGAGATACCGTCCTTGCCGCGGCTCGCGGTGCCCTTCGATTCCTCGGCCAGGATCGGGCCCGCATAGGTCTCGTTGGCGAAATCGAGGTTGAGGCCATCCGGCGACTCGAACGTCGTCGAGCGCGCGTCGGTCAGCCGGCTGACCCCGTCCGGGTCCTCGGTCTGGGTGACGAAACGCAGCTTCGACGAATAGCCGGTGCAGGCCGAGCCGGTGAACTCCATCACCAGCCGCCCGGAAACGGCGGTGATATCGACGTCGTCCTCGCTGTCGATCAGGGAGATGTCATAGACCGCGCGATGCGGGGCGAGTGTCATCGGCACCGCTGCGGCGGCAGTCGGTCCCACCATGACGGCGGCGGCAATGGCGAATTTCAACCCGTGCTTCAACGATGTGACCCTCTCCACCCATCCTTGCCCGGCAAACAGGTCGGAAACAAGGGGGATTCACCCTTGCCGCCACCGGCAAATTGCGCCACACCAGCCCAATCGACCGGTCCCTGAAGGAGTACGCCATGACCACCGAAATCGAGGAACGTCTTGCCACGCTCGGCATCGAACTGCCCGCATTGGGAAAGCCGGGCGCCAACTACGTTCCCTTCGTGATCACCGGTAATCTGGTGTTCGTGTCGGGTCAGGTGCCAATGGCGCCGGATGGTGTCAAATTTGTGGGCAAGGTCGGCCGCGAATATTCGCTTGAGGAAGGCCAGCAGGCCGCTCGTCTCTGCGCCATCAACGTTCTCGGCGTCCTCAAGGCCGCCGTCGGCGATCTCGACAAGATCAACCGTATCGTCAAGGTCGTCGGTTTCGTCAACGCGGTGCCCGATTTCACCGACGTCCACAAGGTCATCAACGGCGCCTCCGACCTGATCACCGACGTCCTCGGCGACCATGTCGGCAAGCATTCGCGCTCGGCGATCGGCATGGGCACCCTGCCCCTCGGGGTCGCCGTCGAGGTCGAGGCGATCGCCGAAATCCTCTGAGCCGACATGGGGCGCGCGGCCTTCCTGACCGAGCGTCCCATTGCCCATCGCGGCTTCCACGACGTCGCCGCCGGGCGGATCGAGAATACCCTTTCGGCCGCCGCAGCGGCGGTGGCACGCGATTTCGCCATCGAATGCGACCTCCAGCTCACCCGCGACGGCGAGGCGATCGTCTTCCACGATGACACGCTGGATCGCCTGACCGACGCGACCGGTCCGGTCCACGCCAGAACGCTGGCCGAGGTCCGGGCGGCCGCCATCGCCGGCACCGCCGACCGGATCCCGACGCTCGCCGAACTCCTCGATCTCGTCGCCGGCCGGGTTCCGCTGGTCATCGAGCTCAAGCGCCAGGCTGGCGCCGAACCACACCTCGAACGGCGCACGACCGCGCTGCTGGCCGACTATCCGGGGCCGGTCGCGGTCATGTCCTTCGATCCCGCATCCGTGCGGGCGATGCGGTCGCTGGCGCCGGCGCTTCCCCGCGGTCTGGTCGCCGACCGCTTCGACGATCCCGGCGAGGGCGAGCTTTCCTGGACCCGGCGGATGGCGCTCCGCCACCTGCTCCACGCCTGGGACGTCCGGCCAGATTTCATCGCCTACGGGATCAAGGCCCTGCCGGCCAATGCGCCCCTCCTCCTCCGTCACCTCGGCCTGCCGCTCCTGACCTGGACGGTGCGCACGCCCGAGGAGCGCGCCCGGGCCGCCCGCTACGCCGACCAGATCATCTTCGAGGGCTTCGATCCGGCTACCGACACGGTTCCGGCGGAATCGGGCTGAACTCGTCGAGCGTCAGCTGCAGCGCGAATTCCCCGAAGTCGTAGGATGCCGCCTGGGCGAAGCCGTTCTCGTAGACCACCGCGCGCGAGGAAAAGCTCGGCGTCACGTCGCCGGTCGCGTCGCGCGGGTAGTAGCTGAAGGTCATCTGCCAGCGCTGCATGTCGGCGAAGCCGAGGCCCGCGGCGAACAGGGCCTCCTCACCCGAGTCGTCTTCGCCGGGCTCCGGCGCGGGGCCGATGGTGACACTGACGAGCCAGACGCCGCGGCCATTGCTCGACCCGTCATAGGTGACGAAGTCGATGAGGGTTTCGCCGGCCTTCGCCGCCTCGACCGCCGCGCTTATCATCGCCAGCGGGAAGACGACGTCGCCCTCGACACTTCGCGTTTCCTTGGCCGGCTCGTTCAGCTTGACGGAGATGCCGCCATCGGTCCGGGTCGCGGTCCCCTTGGCGCGTTCGATCTCCGCCAGCGCGAATGCGCCGCGGATGTCGAAGACGAGGCTGTCGGCATTCTCGAGAACGTCGCTCTTGATCGAGAGCGGCAGCGACCCCATCGGCCCGTCGAAGTCGGCGTCGAGGCTGGTGACGCTGCGATAGGTGTCGCATGCGAGGGTGATGGTCATCGTCATGCTGCCCTCGACACCGCCCATCGCGCCGCCGCCATCACCTTCGATGCTCAGGCCATAGACGGCGGAGCCGGTGACCAGCGGAACCTCGGCCGAGGCATCCGTCACCGCCATGCCGACCGCCACCGCCGCGGCGATCGCGAGAATTGACCTTGCCATGACCTCCTCCACTGCTTCTCCTCATGGAACGCGCTTTGCTTCGCATAGGCAAAGCCGCCCGGTCCTTCGGCGTGTCCCTTTTCCGCCGGTTGTGCTTGCGGCGCGTCGACCTAGATGATGGGATAGGCGAAAGTCTGAGTGAAGCCGTTCCGTGACAGACCATAGCAAATCCGAAGCGACGCTGACCGTGGTGTCGTCGCTGAGCGAAATCGCGCGCGACGACTGGGATGCCTGCGCCAACCCGCCCGACCCCGGGCACGATCCCGGCTCTCCCGTTTCATCGAGTCCGGACCGAGGGATAGCGCCAGGTGCTCAACTGGATTGTGAACAGGCATCGATCGGCGACGCAACCGTCCGCTCGCTGGTCGAATACAATCCGTTCCTCTCCCACGATTTCCTCTGGTCGCTCGAGGAGTCCGGCTCGGCCACCCGCAAGACCGGCTGGCTCGGCCAGCATCTGGTCCTCGCCGACGCGGACGGGCGGCCGTCGGCGATCCTGCCCTGCTACCTCAAGTCCCACTCGATGGGCGAATATGTCTTTGACGGCGGCTGGGCGAATGCCTTCGAGCAGGCCGGCGGCCGCTATTACCCGAAGCTCCAGGTCTCGGTTCCCTTCACCCCGGTGACCGGACGCCGCCTGCTGGTCCGGCCCGGTCCGGAGGCGGACCACCACCGGGCGATCCTGGCGCAGGGCCTGATGACCCTCAGCAACAACCTCGGGGTCTCCTCGGCGCACGCGACCTTCCTGCCGGAGGAGGAATGGCAGCTCTTCGGCGAGGCCGGCTTCCTCCAGCGCACCGACCAGCAGTACCATTTCTACAATGACGGCTATCGCGACTTCGACGACTTCCTCGCCGCCCTCTCCTCGCGCAAGCGCAAGGCGATCCGCCGCGAAAGGCGCGAGGCACTGGCGGACGGGATCGAGATCGTCCACCTCACCGGCGCCGACATCACCGAAGCCGACTGGGACAGCTTCTTCCGGTTCTACATGGACACCGGTTCGCGGAAATGGGGGCGGCCCTATCTCAACCGCCGCTTCTTCTCGCTGATCGGTGAGCGGATGGCCGACCGCATCCTGCTGATCATGGCGCGCCGCGACGGGCGCGACATCGCCGGCGCCCTCAACCTGATCGGC
>JAGRKY010000034.1 GCA_020442095.1 Bauldia sp. | reverse complement strand
GTGTGCATCTTGACCAGCGGCGTCAGGTGCCCGGTATCGCCGAAATCGTAGGCGTAGACGCCGCGCGTCAGCGTCGGGCAGGCCGCCGGCTCCGCCGCGATGATCCGCACGTCCTTGCCCTCGCGCAGCTTCTTGCCGATGAACGGGAAGGCGATGCCGCCGAAGTTCGAGCCGCCGCCGGCGCAGCCGATGACGATGTCCGGCCAGTAGCCCGCCATCTCCATCTGCTCGATCGCCTCGATCCCGGCCACGGTCTGATGGAGGAGGACGTGGTTCAGCACGCTGCCGAGCGCGTACTTCGTGTCGTCGCGCTGCGCGGCCATCTCGACGGCTTCCGAGATCGCGATGCCGAGGCTTCCGGTCGAGTTCGGATTCTTCTCGAGGATGGCGCGGCCCGAGGCGGTTTCGGTCGAGGGACTCGCGACGCAGCGTGCGCCGAACGCTTCCATCAGCGCCTTTCGGTACGGCTTCTGCTCGAAGCTCACCCGCACCATGTAGACGTCGATGTCGATTCCGAAGATCGCTCCGGCGAACGCGAGAGACGAGCCCCACTGACCTGCGCCGGTTTCGGTCGTGATCCGGTGGATCCCGGCGTCCTTGTTGTAGAACGCTTGCGCGACGGCGGTGTTCGGCTTGTGGCTGCCGGTCGGGCTCACGCCTTCGTACTTGTAGTAGATCTTCGCGGGCGTCTGGAGCGCTTTCTCGAGGCGACGTGCGCGGAAGAGGGGAGCGGGGCGCCACTGCCGGTAGATCTCCCTCACCGGCTCCGGGATCTCGATCTCGCGCTCCTGGCTGACCTCCTGGAGGATGAGGCCCATCGGGAACAGCGGCGCCAGGTCGGCCGGGCCGATCGGCTGCTTGGTGCCGGGATGGAGCGGCGGCGCCAGCGGCTCGGGCAGATCGGCCGCGATGTTGTACCAGGTCTTCGGAATACGGCTTTCGTCGAGAAGAAATTTGACAGTATCGCTCATGGGTCCCTCCCCCGGCTTCCCGGGCGTCCGATCGTAGCTATTCGAGGACTGTAGCGCCCGCCGAAGCGCCCTGTCGAGCGACGCAGAGCCGCGCCCGCGAGTCGCGCCGCCGTCAGTTCCACCAGCCGCGCTGTTCGCGCTTCGGATGGCGCAGGACGCCATCGCCGTCCTTCGGCGGCTCGATCTCGAGAAGGTAGCGATGCTCGGGGCTCATCCGGTCGTAGAGTTCCCTGGTGAGGTAGTCGAGCTGGACGAGCTGTTGCGGCAGGTCGCGCCGGGTATAGGTCAGGTGGATCAGCCGCCGGGGCGCGTCGCTCTCCTTCCGCGTCCCGCTGTGCCAGCCGGAGGAGTTGAGGATGACGGCGGAACGGGCCGGCGCCGTCACGAGCAGCTCGCCCGGATACGGCGCTTCGAGGTCTTCCGGCACCCGCGCAGCGTCTTCCGGTGACAACGGAGACGGCTCCCAGTCGCCCTGGTTGACCACCGGCACGTTGATCGGCGCCCACTTGTGCGACTGCGGGATGACCCGGGTCGGCCCGTTCTCGAGCGTCATGTCGTCGAACAGGATCATCGCATTGACGACCCACCAGTCGTCGTCGAAATGCTTCGGAACGTCGACATGGAGTTGCTGCTGGCCGTAGCCCTTCACCGGATCGCGGATATTGGCGCCGTGCACCTTGATTTCTCCAAGCAGGTAATGCGCGGCGGCAAGTACCGGCTTGATCTCAAGCAGCGGATCGAAGACCGGGGATTTGTTGAAGATGTTGGAGAGACGCCGCGAGCCCGGCTCGATATGGACTTCCTTGCCGCCGGTGTCTCTCTCGGCGGCGTGAAGCCGCTCGAATTCCTCCGCCATTGCCCTGGCCTGCGCCTCGGTGATCACGTCCTCGACGATGATGTAGCCCAGGTCATCAAGCTGGTGCTTCTGCTCGGTGGTCAACTCGTCCTTGACGCCAAGGGCGTGGAGCGCCTGCTTCGTGTACACTCTTCCTGTCCTCCCCGAACGGTTTCTTTGGTCGGGATTGTCTTGGCTTTTTGCCGGGCTCGCAAGATTTCTGCGACGATTTCCGCCGCGTCACCTCGCCCCGGGAACGGCGATGGAGCGCTTCTGCCTGGAAGAAACAAGAGGGGCGTCGATCAACCGGCGGACCGCGAGCGGACCACGGCGCCGGTCGCTCGCCAACAATTCCTTCCAATCGCGCGCGACACAGGCCGCACGCCGGCTATTTCGCGGTCGGCCTCAGTTCACCCCGGCGCCGACCATCGTCTCCCATTCTTCGGCGGTCGTCTGGTTCGCGGCACCTTGATCCTCAATCGACGGGAAGACCACGTCGGCATAGGCATCGGCCGGCGGCATCGTCGCGGCCAGGGCTTCGGGTATCTTCTTGTATTTGACGAGATCGTCGAAGCGGATCGGATGACAGCCGCCCTTCAACCAGCCGAGCTGGCCGTCATCCGAATAGAGGTATTCCATCCACAGCCGCGCGGCGTTCGGATGCGGCGCGTGGGCACTGATCGCCTGGACATAGGGCCGCGCGACGACGCCGCTCTTCGGGACGACGACCTCGATCCTTGGCTCCTCGACGCTGTCGCGATCGGCGAGCCCGACATAGTCCCAGCGGATGACGATCGGCGTCTTGCCTGCGATCAGCGAAGCGGCCGTGCCGGCTTCCGGAACAAAATTGCCGGCGGCGTTGAGGTCGGCAAAAAACTGCACGCCAGCCTTTCCAATCGCCGCGCCGTCGGCGTCGGCATCGGCGGCGAGTCCGGCGGCGTAGACGCTCTGCGCGGCCTGTGCCGAGCTTCGTGGGTCACCTGAGAGCGCCACCGCGCCCTTATAGGCCGCGTCGAGAAGATCCGGCCAGTCCTCCGGGATTTCCTTGACGATATCCGCATTCACCTCGAAGGCGATAACCCCGTAATAGTCGCCATACCAGTAGCCCTCGACATCCTTCACCTCTTCGGGGATCGTGTCCCAGCTACCGACCTTGAAGGGCGCAAGAAGCCCCTCGTCACGCGCGGGTCCGGCAAAAGAGAGCCCGATATCGACAACGTCGGGCGTATCCGCGCCTGCATCCCCGGCGCTCGCCCTGATCGCTTCGAGCTGCTCGGCCGAGCTGGCTTCCGGCTGCGTCTCGTGGACTTCGATGCCGTATTTGTCGGTGAAGGCCTCGATGATGCCGCCATAGCCGCACCAGTCATGTGGCAGCGCGATCGTCGTCAGGGTCCCCTCGTCCCGGGCCGCCTGGATGAGATCGTAGGATTGCGCCTCGGCAATGCTGGCGCCGCCAGCCAATGCCGCCGCCGAAACCGAGACTACCCGCATCCACTTGAATCGCACGTCATTCTCCTCGCAAGAAACGCCATCGACGCGGGCCGCAACCTGCCACGCCGATCAAGGCCGCATTTGACTCGACTTGATTCCACTTGGGTAGCATCGCAGACGCCGGTCTTCCAGACGTCCACATAATACCAGGGATCGCGAGGACTTTGATCCAGACAAGAGTGCGGCGCCGAGGGGGCCTTCGGCGCCGCACCTACTTCGGGGGATGAAAGGAGGCTGTTCGGAAACGCAAACACCCCAGCCCTGGTATCCGTTTGCTTCCCCCTCGTCTTGCGCGAGCAGCTCTTGAAGGACGCGTTCCCTGCGGCGGCTAAGGGCGGCGTCCCCGAGCAAATGGCCCTGCTCGATACACTTCGGGCCGGAACTCAACCGGCTAACTCAAGCCGTTCCCGCTCGTGCGGGGGCTGAGTAGCCGCCGGCGGCGACAGCACGATTTCGGTTCGATGACGCTTCGATGACGGGCGACCGGGTACCGGGTTTATCCACAGGCTTCCGGCGCGGACACCGTCGATGGACGCGAAAAGACCCTTCCCGGGCGTCTGTCCGCGAATGGCGCCGTCCGGCTTACAATCACCACCGCAAAGCTGCTATTGCAGCGCGGGGTCCCACATCGTCCGGGCAAACCGTCATGACACCAGCTCTCACGGGCCTCTGGCCGCCTGTCGCAACACCATTTGGCGCAAACGGCGAGGTCGACCTCGCCCGCCTTGTCAGGCACAGCAAGACACTGCTCGCCGACGGAGCCCACGGTCTCGCCCTCCTCGGCACGACAAGCGAAGCCAACTCACTGACCGTCGACGAGCGGAGAAAGGTGATCGACGCGCACCTCGAGGCCGGCATTGACGCCGCGCACTTCCTGCCCGGTACCGGTGCCTGTGCGATCGGGGACGCGGTCGCCCTGACGCGGTACGCCGGCGAGGTCGGCGCGGCCGCGGTCCTGCTGCTCCCGCCCTTCTACTACAAGAACGCCACGGACGAGGGACTCTACGCCTTCGTCTCGAAGGTGATCGAGCGGGCCGGAGCACAAGCGCCCAGGATTATGCTCTATCACATCCCGCAGATGGCCGGCCTCGGCTGGTCGATCGAGCTGATCGGCCGGCTTAAGGCCGCATTCCCCGAGATCGTCGTCGGGATCAAGGATTCCGCCGGCAAATACGATCACACCGCCGCCCTTATCGAAGCCTTCCCGGGCTTCTCGGTCTTCCCCGGCGCCGAGGTCTATCTGCTGAAGGCGCTGCGCGCCGGAGCGGCCGGGTGCATCTCGGCCAGCGCCAATATCAATGCCCGAGGCATCCGTGGCCTTCTCGACCGCTGGCAGGGACCCGGAGCCGAGGCGCTCCAGGAGGAGCTCATCGCCGTACGCAAGGCCGTGGAAAGCCACGGCATGATCCCGTCGCTGAAAGCCGTGCTCGCCGAGCGCTACCGCGACCCGGTCTGGCTCGCGGCCCGTCTGCCACTGCTGCCGATCACCGAAGAAGCCCGGGCGGCCGTCCTCGCCGACCCGGCAATCACCGGCCTCCTCGAGGCTGTCGCGACCTGAACGCGCTGCACGACGGCGCGCTCCGGGTTCTCACGCCGGCTGGTGATGGGCGTGCCAGTGCCAGGCGATGTCGATCCGCCGGGGCAGCCAGACCTTCTCCTTCGATCCGACATAGTCGAGGAAGCGCGCGAGCGCCGCCGCGCGCCCCGGCCGACCGGCGAGCCGGCAATGCAGCCCGACCGACATCATCTTCGGGGAGCCGGCCTCGCCTTCGGCATAGAGCGTGTCGAAGGCATCCCTGAGATAGGCGAAGAACTGGTCGCCCGAATTGAAGCCCTGCGGCGTCGCGAAGCGCATGTCGTTGGTGTCGAGGGTATAGGGGATCATCAGGAACGGCCCGTTCGGCCCATCGATCCAGTAGGGCAGATCGTCCGAATAGACGTCAGCCGAATAGAGGAAGCCACCCTCCTCCGCCGCCAGCCTGATCGAGTGGATTGACGAGCGCCCGGTGTACCAGCCGAGCGGCCGCTCCCCGGTCACCTCCGTGTGGATGGCGATCGCCTGGCGCATATGCTCGCGTTCGTCGTCCTCGTCATAGTCGCGATATTCGATCCACTTCAGGCCGTGGCTGGCGATCTCCCAGTTCGCCTCCTTCATCGCGGCGACCGCCTCGGGATTGCGGGCGAGCGCGGTGGCGACGCCATAGACGGTGACCGGAATGTTGCGGCCGGTGAACATCCGCCACAGCCGCCAGAAGCCGGCTCGCGAACCGTATTCGTAGATCGACTCCATGTTCATGTGGCGCATGCCCGGCCACGCGGCCGCGCCGACGATCTCCGACAGGAAGGCCTCGGAAGCCGCATCGCCGTGGAGGATGTTGTTCTCGCCGCCTTCCTCGTAGTTGACGACGAATTGCACCGCGACCCGCGCGCCGTCAGGCCATTTCGGATCGGGCGGGTTCCGGCCATAGCCGATCATGTCGCGGGGGTAGGTGTCGTCCATGTCCGGTAGCCCTCGGCATCGTTGCGTCACCCGCAAAGCATGCAGGCGTCGCACCGTTTGGCAAGACCGAAGCGGCGGATCCCAGCCGGCGAAATGGCCGCCACGCCTTCGAGCGATCTTCCCGCTCGCCCGGATTAGGTCGCGACGCCGCCGGCTAAGCTGCGGATGGCGGGCCGGCATCCGGAGAACCGTTGCCGCTCCCCCCGTCAGCCGCGCCCCCTTCCTTCGGTCCACATTCCTCGGCTGCCAGATGCCGATGGAACGAGCGCCAGCTCAGCGGCAATGCGCCGAGATAGGCGAGTGTCAGCACGGCCATCGTTTCCCATGGGAAGCTCAACAGCAGCGCGACCACCAGCACGACCACGACGAAGAGCGGCAGCACCATGTCGCGCGGGATCTGCCTGCCGATCAGCTTGCCCGACCAGGTCGGTACGCGGCTGACCAGCAGCAGCGCTATCGCCAGCGTATAGACGATGACCAGCGGCGCGGTCAGGAAACCGTGCGGCGCCCCGACGAACTCGAGATAGACCGGCAGGAAGACGATCATCGCACCGGCCGGCGCCGGCACCCCGACGAAGAAATTCGACTGCCATTC
>JAGRKY010000419.1:996-3715 GCA_020442095.1 Bauldia sp. | reverse complement strand
CGGCTTCGGCCAGGACGGCCCCTATGCCGCGCGTCCCGGTTACGACTTCATCATCCAGGGGATGGGCGGCATCATGGCGCTGACCGGCGAGGCCGACGGCGAGCCGGTGAAATGCGGGGTCGCCTTCGCCGACATCTTCACCGGGCTCTATGCGGTGATCGGCATCCAGGCCGCGCTCGCCCATCGTGAGAAGACCGGCAAGGGCCAGTATCTCGACATGGCGCTGCTCGACAGCCAGGTCGGCGTGCTCGCCAACCAGGCGATGAACTATCTGGTGTCGGGCGTCTCGCCGCGGCGGCTCGGCAATGCCCATCCGAATATCGTGCCCTACCAGACCTTTCCGACAAGCGACGGCCACATCATCGTCGCGGTCGGCAATGACGGGCAGTTCCGGCATTTCGTGACGGTGCTCGGCGCCGGGGACCTGGCCGACGATCCCGACTACGCGACCAACCCGGCGCGCGTCGCCCATCGCGAAACGCTGGTGCCGATCCTCGCCGCGCTGACCGCGCGGCACACCGCGGCCGGGCTGATCGGCAAGCTCGAGGCGGCCGGTGTCCCGGTCGGGCCGATCAACACGGTCGAGCAGGTCTTCGCCGATCCGCAGGTGGCGCATCGGGGCATGCGCCTCGACCTCCCGCATGGCGAAGGCGGGACGGTTCCCTCGGTCCGCACCCCGATCCGGATGTCGGACTCGCCGCTTGCCTACGAGCGGGCGTCGCCACTCCTCGGCGAACATACCCGTGCCATTCTCCTCGAACTCGGCTATCCGGAAGAGGAAATCGAAAACCTGAAACAGCAGGGCGTCGTCGGCTGGCGCTGAGCCGGACCCGAGCCGCAGGAGGTCTCCCTTTGCACAAAATACCGTTTCTGCTCGCCGCGCTCGGCGTCGGCGGCACCGTCGCCCTTCAGCCGATCCTCAATGCCGAGGTGGCGCGGCGGCTCGGCACGCCGGTGGTCGCCGCCTTCCTGTCGATCATGGTGTCGTTCCTGCTGTGCTCGCTCTACGTCGTCTTCACCCGGCCGACCATCCAGTGGGCGGCGATTGCCGCCATGCCCTGGTATCTGTGGATCGGCGGGACGATCGGCTTCCTCTTCGTCATCGGCTCGATCCTGATCGCGCCGACGCTCGGCGCGGCGACGCTGTTCGGCGCGATCATCGCCGGGCAGATGATGGTCGCCACGCTCATCGACTGGACGGGCCTCGGCGGCTACGAGGGCCACGGCTTCGATCCGATGCGGATCGTTGCTATTGTCCTTGTCCTTGCCGGCGTCCTCATCTTCCAGCGGTCGGCCTGACCGCGCGGCGTTACCGGGGAAACGGCTCCGTCAGAGCGCGGACACCAGCCCGCCATCGACATAGACCACCTGGCCGTTGACGAAGCCGGCCGCGTCCGAGGCGAGGAAGACGGCGACGCCCTTGAGCTCGTCGAGTTCGCCCCAGCGCGCGGCGGGGGTGCGCTGCTTCACCCAGGCGTCGAACTTCGGGTCCTCGTAGAGGGCGCGGTTGAGCTCGGTCTTGAAATAGCCGGGGCCGATGCCGTTGACCTGCAGGCCGTGCTTCGCCCAGTCGACGCACATGCCCTTGGTCAGCATCTTCACGCCGCCCTTGGCCGCGGTATAGGGCGCGATCGTGCCGCGGGCGATCTCGCTGCCGAGCGAGCAGGTGTTGATGATCTTGCCGTGGCCGCGCGGGATCATGTGCCTGGCGACCGCCTGGCCGACGAAGAAGACGCTGTCGAGGTTGGCGCTCATCACCATCCGCCACGCCTCGGCCGGGAAATCCTCGAGCGGCGACCGGTACTGGATGCCGGCATTGTTGAAGAGGATCTCGATCGGCCCGACCTCTTCCTCGATCTGCTCGACGGTGGCGATCACCGCCGCCTGGTCGGTGACGTCGAAGGCATAGGCATGGGCCTTGTAGCCCGCCGCCTCGAGCTTCGCCCGGGTCGCTTCGAGCTCGTCCGGATTGCGCGAGTTGAGCACGACTTCGGCCCCGGCCTCGGCGACCGCCTCGGCAAGGGCGAGCCCGATCCCCTTGCTCGAGCCGGTGACGAAGGCGATCCGGCCGGTCAGGTCAAACATCGAAGCCATGCGATTCCCCTGGTAAGTTGCGGGCGCCGGCACTGGCGCGCCATAATGGAGGCGTTCTTATCCGAAAGGCGCCGGCAAGCGTCAACTCTCGGCGCAAATCCACGGGAATGCGTCGCGACTCTTGCCGGAAGCCAGCCAAAACCGCCATACCTGCCCGTTCCGACGGGCGGGCCTGCCCGAAGAAACCATCCCCAGAGGAAATCATGAGCTATCAACCGTCAGACGAGCGCTACGAGCGGATCAAGTACCGGCATACCGGCCGCAGCGGGCTCAAGCTCCCGGAAGTCTCGCTCGGCCTCTGGCACAATTTCGGACACAACGCCCTTTCCGGGAATGCGCGTGCGATGTGCCGTACCGCCTTCGACAACGGCATCACCCATTTCGATCTCGCCAACAATTACGGGCCGCCACCCGGCTCCGCCGAGGAGCTGTTCGGCGAGATCCTCGCCACCGATTTCCGCGGCTATCGCGACGAAATGGTGATCTCGACCAAGGCCGGCTACCTGATGTGGCCGGGCCCCTATGGCGAATGGGGCAGCCGCAAATACCTGCTGTCGAGCCTCGACCAGAGCCTCAAGCGGATGAAGCTCGACTATGTCGATATCTTCTATTCGCACCGCGTCGA
>JAGRKY010000419.1:0-856 GCA_020442095.1 Bauldia sp. | reverse complement strand
ACGCCCTGCCTGATCCACCAGCCGAGCTATTCGATGCTGAACCGCTGGATCGAGGCGGACGGGCTGCTCGACACGCTGGGCGAGGAGGGGATCGGCTGCATCTGCTTCTCGCCACTCGCCCAGGGCCTGCTGACCAACAAGTATCTCTCCGGCGTGCCCGAAGAGAGCCGGGCTGGTCGTGGTGCCGCGTCGTGGCGGGAGGGCTTCCTCAGCGAGGAGAATCTTGGCGCGATCCGCGGCCTCAACGAGGTCGCCAAGCGGCGTGGCCAGTCGCTGGCGCAGATGGCGATCGCCTGGGTGCTGCGCGACCCGCGGGTCACCAGCGCGCTGATCGGCGCGAGCCGTCCCGAGCAGATCACCGACCTCGTCAAGGGGCTCGACAATGCCGCCTTCAGCGCCGAGGAACTGGCCGAGATCGACAAGCTCGCCACCGACGGCGGCATCAACATCTGGCAGCGGTCCAGCGATTCCTGAGAAGGATGGACATCCGCGATGAGTGACAGCAGGAAACGCGGCGGGCTGCGCAGTGCCCGCTGGTTCGGGGCGAGCGACCTGCGCGCCTTTGGCCATCGCTCCCGGACCCTCCAGATGGGCTATGCCTATGAGGACTTCATGGGCAAGCCGGTGGTCGCGATCATCAACACCTGGTCGGACCTCCAGCCCTGCCACGCCCATTTCCGGGCCCGCGCCGAGGAAGTGAAGCGCGGCGTCTGGCAGGCGGGCGGCTTCCCGGTCGAGCTTCCCGCGCTGTCGCTGTCGGAGACCTTCGTCAAGCCGACGACGATGCTCTATCGCAACCTCCTCGCCATGGAGGTGGAGGAGCTGCTGCGGTCGCACCCGGTCGACGGCGTGGTGC
>JAGRKY010000418.1 GCA_020442095.1 Bauldia sp. | reverse complement strand
GCTTCGCCGGGCGATGTTTCACGTGAAACACTGGCCATCGCGGCAAATCCCGTCCCAAGTTCTTCTTTGACGGAAGCGGCGACTCTGGCTAGGGAAAGCGCCATGAAGGGCTTCGATGTCATTGTTGTCGGCGGCGGGCACGCCGGGACCGAAGCGGCGGCGGCCGCGGCGCGGTTCGGTGCGCGGACGGCGCTGGTGACTCACAGCTTCGCGACGGTCGGGGCCATGTCCTGCAATCCCGCCATCGGCGGCATCGGCAAGGGCCACCTCGTCCGCGAGATCGATGCCCTCGATGGCCTGATGGGAGTCGCGGCGGACCGCGCCGGTATCCAGTTCCGGGTCCTGAACCGACGGAAGGGCCCCGCGGTTCGCGGCCCGCGTGCTCAGGCCGATCGGCGCCTTTACCGCGAAGCGATCCAGGACCTGCTGAGGGAAACCGCGAACCTCACGATCGTCGAGGGGGAGGTTGACGATCTGCTGGTCGGTGAAGGGCGGGTGACCGGGGTCCGGCTTGGCGACGGGCGGGAGTTCTCTGCCGGCGCGGTGGTCATCACCACCGGGACGTTCCTCCGGGGCGTCATCCATATCGGGGAGAAGAAGATCGCGGCGGGTCGTGTGGGTGAAGGTCCGGCCGTCGGTCTCGCGGAAACAATTGAGCGTCTCGGGTTCCGCATGGGCCGCCTCAAGACCGGCACCCCTCCCCGGCTCGACGGCAAAACCATCGACTGGGCGAATCTTGCGCGGCAACCCGGCGACGAGCCGCCGGTTCCCTTTTCCTTTCTGACCGGCGCAATCACCACACCGCAGGTCGACTGCCACATTACCCGGACGACGGCGGAGACCCACGCCATCATCGAGGCAAACATTGGCCGGTCGGCGATGTATGGCGGCCATATTACCGGTCGGGGGCCGCGCTATTGTCCGTCGATCGAAGACAAGGTGGTGCGTTTCGGTGAGCGCGACGGCCATCAGATCTTCCTCGAGCCGGAAGGTCTCGAAGACGACACGATCTATCCGAACGGCATCTCGACGTCGCTTCCCGAGGATGTCCAGGAGGCGATGATCGGCTCGATCCCCGGGCTCGAGAAGGCGGTCATCCGCCGCGCCGGCTATGCCATAGAGTATGACCATGTCGACCCGCGGGAGCTGGCGGCAACACTGGAAACGAAGCGGCTGCCGGGTCTGTTCCTCGCGGGCCAGATCAACGGCACGACCGGCTATGAGGAAGCGGCAGGCCAGGGGCTGGTCGCCGGCCTCAATGCCGCTCGGCGGGCCAATGGGATGGACGGCGCCGTTTTCAGTCGCGCGGACGCCTATATCGGCGTGATGATCGACGATCTCGTCACCCGGGGCGTGTCCGAGCCCTACCGGATGTTCACCTCCCGCGCGGAGTATCGCCTCTCCCTCCGGGCCGATAACGCCGATCGGCGGCTTACGGCGATGGGCGAAGCCCTCGGTTTGGTCGGCTCGGAGCGGAGCCGGGTCTTTCACGAGAAGCTGGGAGCGATCTCCGCCGCCCGTGAGCTTGCCGAGGATCTTGCCCTCACGCCGTCGGAGGCTGCGCGTCACGGCCTCAACCTCAACCAGGATGGCGTTCGGCGGTCGGCGTTCGAGCTGTTGGCGCGGCCGGACATCTCTCTGGCGGATCTGGCGGCAATCTGGCCGGAGCTTGGTGGGCTGGATCGATTCGTTGCCGAACAGATCGAGATAG
The DNA here is from genome assembly GCA_020442095.1 of Bauldia sp. Next base: position 985 of record JAGRKY010000418.1, on the reverse strand, counting down.
ATGCGGGATATGCGATGTATCTCGATCGTCAGGACGCGGATATCGAAGCCTTCAGGCGGGATGAGAATGTGGTTATTCCGGACGATCTGGATTTTGGTTCGGTGGCCGGGCTCTCCAACGAAATGCGGGAGCGGCTGACGGCCGCGGCCCCGAGAACCCTCGGGCAGGCGGCACGGGTGAACGGCGTGACGCCGGCGGCGTTGGTCGCCCTGCTCGCCCAGCTGAAGCGGCGGCGGGATCGCGATGCCGCCTGAGGCCGCGTCGAGTGACGGGCCTGAGTCACTTCGGGCCGTCCTCGATGTTTCACGTGAAACACTCGCCCGTCTCGAAGCGCTCGTCGCCCTGGTCCGCAAGTGGCAGCCTGCGGAAAACCTTGTCGCCCCCGCGACCCTCTCCGAGATCTGGCGAAGGCATGTGGCCGACTCGGCCCAGCTCGTCGCCCTCTTCCCGGATAACCGCCGCTGGCTCGATCTCGGCAGCGGCGGTGGCTTTCCCGGCCTGATCCTTGGCTGCTTCCTCGTGGGCGAATCGGACGCCGCTGTCCACCTCGTCGAGAGCAACGGCCGCAAATGTGCCTTTCTCCGTACGGCCGCCCGCGAGCTGGCGCTTCCAGTGATGGTGCATCAGGGCCGGATTGAATCGGTCCTGGCGGACTGGGCGCATCCTGTCGACTGCGTCACCGCTCGTGCCCTTGCGCCCCTCGGAAAACTTCTGGATCTGGCGAACCCGGTGATGACGACCGGGGTCCCGGGCGCGTTCTTCAAAGGTGCGGATTTTGCGCGGGAAATCGACGAAGCGGCTCTCTCTTGGGGGTTAGATCTGGTAAAACACCAAAGTCGAATCAATATGGACGGCGTCATCCTCGAAATCCGAAACCCCGTCCGCAGGGAAGCCGGCCGCGCTACCGGCGACGAAACACGATGAGCCTACCCCCGTCTCCAAGGGTGATCGCCCTGGCCAACCAGAAGGGTGGCGTCGGCAAGAC
>JAGRKY010000417.1 GCA_020442095.1 Bauldia sp. | reverse complement strand
AGTCGTTGCCGGTCACGTTCCAGAAGAGCTCGGTATGCTCGGGAAGGAAGCGGATCTGCCGGCCGGTCTGGTAGTGGATGCGGTAGGTATAGGTCCCGGGATCGAGATAGACGTCGGCATTGCCGAGATAGATGCGGATCCCTTCGGAGTTGCTGGCGGTGTGATAGTCCTCGCGGTGGCCGTCGCGGGTGATCTCGCGGATCGAGAAGCTCACCTTGTGCACGTTGTCGTTCTCGTCGACGAATGTCAGCGGGAAGTCGCGGTAGATGCCGTGCCGGATCTGGCTGCCCTCGGCTTGGACCCTGATCGTCTCTACGACATCGAGGACGCCGTCCGGCTGGACGACGACCCTGGCGTCGAAGCTCTCGATCACCTCCTCGGCGACGGCCGGAGCCGAGACAAGGATGAGCGCCGCCGCGATTGTGGCAAGGAGCGCCCTCATCCCGCGGCTCCGCCGAATTCCACGCCCGGGACCGAGCGTTCGCTCGATTCCATCTCGAAGAAGTCGCGGTGGCCGAAGCCGAAAAGCCCGGCGATGATGTTGCTCGGGAAGGATTCGACCAGGACGTTGAGGTTGCGCGCCGCGCCGTTGTAGTAGCGCCGCGCCATCTGGATCTCGTCCTCGACGGTCGCCAGCGTCTTCTGCAGCTCGAGGAAATTGTCGCTCGCCTTGAGGTCCGGATAGGATTCGGCGAGCGCGATCAGCTTGCCGATCGCCGCCGAGAGCTTGCCTTCGGCCCGCGACCGGGCGGCGACGTCGCCTTCCGGGATCTTGCCGGCCGCGGCGCGCAGCTCGGTCGCCTGGGTCAGCACCTGCTGCTCATGCGCCGCATAGCCCTTGACGGTGCTGACGAGGTTGGGAATGAGGTCGGCGCGCCGCTTGAGCTGCACGTCGATGCCGCTCCAGCCCTCCTCCGCCATCTGCCGGCTCCGCACCAGCCGGTTGAAGAGGACGACGCCGTAGATCACCACGACAGCGGCGATCGCCAGGACGATCCAGGTGGCCATGTCTTGATCTCCCCGAATGCCACCCGCGTTTACCACCAACCTCGCCGACAAAGAAGGGCGTGCCCGACTGGTGGCATGCGCCCGGCCGTTGTTGCGGTACCGATCGCTGGCCGGCAGAGTGCGGCGGACGCGAACCGAACCGGGAGGATAAAACGATGACCGCGGAAACCGCCGCCCGGCATGGACGTGCGATGAAAGCAACGGCCTTCGGAGCGCTCGTTGCGCTGGTGCTTGCGGTCGGCGCCTCGGCCGGCGGCGCGCTGGCGCAGGACACCGACATCGAAGCCGACGCCCGGACCGCCATCGAAACAGTCTTCGACGCGCTCACTTCCGGCGACGCGGGACAAGTCCGCCCGCTTCTCGCGCCGGAATTCCAGATCGTCCGCTCCGACGGCGCCGCCTACGACAAGGAGGAATACCTCGCGCGGAGCATCCCCCATATCGACAGCAAGCCGACGATCAGCGATCTGGTTGTCACCCGCAACGGCGATATCGTGGTGACCCGCTTCCGGCTCGGGATCGAGGAGGAGCTCGACGGCAAGAAGGCGGAGAGCAACGCCCCACAGCTGATCATCTTCCGGATCACTCCGGAGGCCTGGCAGGTCGTCGCGTCGGCGAATTTCGCCCGGCTGTCGGACTAGGACCCCGGCCACCCCCACCGGCGCTGTGCATAACGCCGGGACGCCCCGACGTTTCTTTGGCAAGGCAATTGCTTCGGTGTCATGATTGCCCGCTAAGGGAGGTTCACGCTCCGCGAGAAGGACAGCCCATGCCAGGTGTCATCATCACCATTGCCCAGCAAAAGGGCGGCTCCGGCAAGACGACGGTCGCCGCGCATCTCGCCGTCGCCCTCGGCACGGGCGACAAGTCCGTCGCCGTCGTCGACGTCGACCCGCAGGGCAGCCTCGGCGAATGGTTCGAGCGCCGCGAGGAACGGCTCGGCGAGGACGGCATCGGCCTCGAATTCCGCACCGCCAGCGGCTGGGGCGCCCGCCGCGAGGCCCGCAACCTCGCCCGCGCCCACGACTTCGTCATCATCGACACACCGCCGAAATCCGACATCGAGATGCGGCCGGCGATCGAGATCGCCGACCTCGTCGTCGTGCCGCTGCAGCCGACTCCGGTCGACCTCTGGGCCACCGACCCGACCCTGCAGATGGTCGCCAAGGAAGGCAACGAAGCGCTTCTCGTCCTCAACCGCGTCGTCCGGCGCGCGCTGCTCACCGCCGAAATGGCCGAGGCGACGGGCGAGCTCGGCTATCGCGTCGCCAAGGCGCAGCTCGGCAACCGGGTCGCCTTTCCGGCGAGCATGGGCAAGGGCAGTACGGTGACCGAGACCGAGCCGAGTGGCATCGCGGCCGAGGAGGTCAAGGCACTCGCCAGGGAAGTGGCACGTCAGGCCGCCAAATCCTAGGCGTTCCGCCACGAAGATCGGAACCGTGGCTTTCGACACGACTTCGACGCGACAGGCCTCGCTTCAATACCGGACCAACGGTCCGGCGAGGCACCCAATTCAGCAATCGTCGTCGTCCGGCTTCGACGGCCAGACACAGAGATCGATATGGGTCTCTCCGGACTCGCCTCCGGCGTCGAGCACCAGATAGGTCGACCCTTTGGTGGCGGTGAGCGTGGCACCACCGCCCCAGGAGCTTCCGCCGCCGCCGGCGTTGACGATCGACCAGCCGTCCGAGGAAAGCTCGCCCTTGTAGGCTTCGACGAGATCGCCGGGTGAGGTCGTGCTCTTGTAGTAGGTGTGGGTGCCGTCACCCTTCGCATCCTCGCTGACCTTTCGGGCATTCGCGAGCTCCGGCACGTCGGCGGCGAAGGCCACGACGGATTGGACGGCGAAGGCGGCGGCTACAAGACAGGCGGAGAACGTCTGGACGGATTTGCGCATCGGGAGGCCTTTCCGGTTCAGGCGTCGATGACAAGGCGGTGAACATGCCGGAAGCGACGACGCGGCCAAGAGACCTGCGGAAAAGAACACATTCTCGGAGCCGTGCAAGCCGGGAGGCGATTCAGCCTTGCAGGAAAGTGAACGGCCCCTTCCAATGCCATGCCTTCCGGCAAGGGATCGCGGCGGCCGTCCTCCCGAAACGGCCGCCGCTCTGCACCGCCCGGCTCTCCCGGGCTCAGGCGGCGCGCGCCCGCGATGCGGTCACCACGATCGAATAACGGACCGAGGCAAGCGACCGGCTGCCGTTGCTGCGGTCCGACCATGACCGCAGTGCCTCCTCGTAGCGGGCGAAGGGGCCGTACGCCTCGGCGCCGCCCTCGGCGAGCGTGGTGAAGCTCGTGTCGCGGTAGCGTCCGCCGACGACCCAGAATTCATCCTGCATTGTCATTCTCCTTTTTCGATCGTGATCCGCCTTTTCCTCAGGCGGTTTCCGGTTCCGTCGTCTTCAGGAACTGCTCGGTCTCGGTCGAGCCGGCCATCGCCGTGGTCGAGGACTGGCCGGCCGAGATCGCCATGGCGACGGCGTCGAAATAGGACGTGCCGACCTCGCGCTGGTGGCGGACGGCGGTGAAGCCATGGTCCTGGGCCGCGAATTCGCGCTGCTGCAGCTCCGAATAGCCGCCCATGCCGCGGTCGCGATAGGCGCTCGCCAGCTCGAACATCGACAGGTTCAGGGCATGGAAGCCGGCCAGCGTCACGAACTGGAAGCGGTAGCCCATCTCGGCGAGCTGCTCCTGGAAGCTCGCGATCTTCGTCTCGTCGAGCTTGGCACGCCAATTGAAAGACGGAGAGCAGTTGTAGGCGAGAAGCTTGCCGGGGAAGTGACGATGGATCTCGTCGGCAAATTCGCGCGCCTCGCCGAGATCCGGCTCCGAGGTCTCCCACCACAGGAGATCGGCATAGGGCGCATAGGAAAGGCCGCGGGCGATCGCATGGCCGACCGAATGGACATTGCCCTGCTTGAGCTTGAAGAAGCCCTCCGGCGTCCGCTCGCCGGAAATCCAGTCCGCGTCGCGCTCGTCGATGTCGCTGGTGATCAGCGTCGCCGAATGGGCGTCGGTGCGGGCCATGAGGATGGTGTTGACGCCGCTGACGTCGGCGGCGAGCCGCGCCGCGTTGAGGGTGCGGATGAAGGTCTGGGTCGGGACGAGCACCTTGCCGCCGAGATGGCCGCACTTCTTCTCGGACGCGAGCTGGTCCTCGAA
>JAGRKY010000416.1 GCA_020442095.1 Bauldia sp. | reverse complement strand
TGCTTCCGCTCGATCGGCCTCGACCGGCGGGCGGCGCTCTGGGCGGCACGCGGCCTCGGCAGCGCGACGAGCGCCGACAGGCCGGGAAGCCGCCTGCCCCTCTTCGATCACGCCGCCCTCGGCGATATCCGCAAGGAGCCCGACGTCGCGCTGCCGCCGATGCCGGTCGGCGAGCATGTCGTCAACGACTACCGTTATCTCAGCCTGTCGCTGAAGGCGCACCCGCTCTCCTTCCTGAGGCAACAGCTCGCCGGGCGGGGGATCATTCCCGACGCCAGCCTGCGCGACGTGCCCGGCGGCCGCAGGGTTTCGGTGTCCGGTTTGGTTTTGGTCCGCCAGCGGCCGGGTACGGCGAGCGGCGTCATCTTCATGACCATCGAGGACGAGACCGACATCGCCAATGTCATCGTCTGGCCGAAGGTGTTCGAGCGCTTCCGGCCGGTGGTGCTCGGCGCCCGGCTCGTCGCGGTCACCGGCCGGGTGCAGAGCGAGAGCGGCGTCATCCATGTCGTTTCGGAGAAACTGGAGGACCTGACGCCAATGCTCTCGGCGCTCGCCGAGGAAGCCGGCGCGCCCGACAGCCGCGATCTCGAAGCACTGGCGCGGGCCGACGAGATCCGCCGGCCGCAGGTCGACATGCGCGAGAAGATTGGCCCCAAGTCGCGCCTCGTCCAGCTCGCACGCGAGGAGCCCGGCGTCGCCACCGACCTCGCCCGCCTGTCGGTCGGCAAGGCGATGCCCAAGGGGAGGAATTTTCACTGAACCGAAAGCGAAATCCCGGGCCGACAACCCGCCTCGGAAAGCGGCGGCGGCGATGTACCGCCGCGCATATTCCTGTCTTCGCGGTGCGCACCCCGTGCTACCTTGCGGAAATCCGGCTTGGCTAACGCGTCGGGTCCTGTCGTTCGCGCCCCACGCCAATTGGCAGCAGCCGGCAGCAGGCTGGGAGGACCCAATGAGACGACCTGTTCAGATCCCTCGCGAGACGTTGATCTTCATCCGGAGCGCGATCTTCGCCGCCGCCGCGTCGCTTACGATGCTTGCGCCCGTCTGCTCGGAGGCGGCGGACGGCATCCGCATGATGCTCAAGGTGCAAATCCCGCCCGACACCGGGAACCAGGCGATCAAAGCCGGAGATCAGGGCAAGATCTTCGAAGAGATGATCGACAAGATGAAACCCGAGGCCACCTACTTCACCCAGGAAGATGGCTTGCGCACCGTCTACTTCGTCTACACGGTCCATGACACGGCCGACTTCGCGGCCATCCACGAGCCGTTCATCCAGGGCTTCGGCGCGCGGGTCTACGACATGCCGGCGCTGACATGGGATGAACTCAAGGCAGGTTTCGAGGCGATCGACGAGAAGCCGTAAGGCTTTCATCGCATTTGGGAGCGGCGGCTGGCGCCCGATTGCCGACAAGGCCGCCCTTGCTGTGACCCCGGTCACAGGCCCGCGAGTGGCCCGGCCCCGCCGGGCCTGTTAAGCTCGCGGCCGAATTGAACTCAGGCGGAAGGATATCCCATGGGCACCGTTGGCTGGATCGTGATCGGCGTCATCGTCCTGATCGCCGTCTACCTTGTCTTTCTCTACAACCGGCTGGTCAGCCTCCGGCAGACCGTCAACCAGTCGTGGTCCGATATCTCGGTCCAGCTCAAGCAGCGGCACGATCTCGTCCCCAACCTCGTCGAGACCGTCAAGGGCTATGCCAGCCACGAGCGCCAGACGCTGGAGGCGGTGACCGCCGCCCGCAACGCCGCCGTCGCCGCGAATGGCCCGGAAGCCGCCGCCAAGGCGGAGAACATGCTGACCGGCGCGCTGCGCCAGCTCTTCGCGCTGTCCGAGGCCTATCCCGACCTCAAGGCTAACCAGAATTTCCTCCAGCTCCAGGCCGAGCTTTCCGACATCGAGAACAAGATCGCCGCCTCGCGGCGCTTCTTCAACAACTCGGTCCAGGAATACAACACCTCGATCGAGCAGTTCCCGGCCGTCTTCATCGCCCGCCAGTTCGGCTTCACCGGCCGCGAATTCTTCGAGCTCGACGAGTCCGAGGCGGCCGCGGTCGCCGTCCCGCCCTCGGTCAAGTTCTGAGGGAGCGGGCGGTGCGCGGCCGGTCTCTTGGGGATCGTCCCGGGTCACCGCCCGACGGAGAGGGCACGGCAGCCGCCGTATCCGGATAGACCACAGTCATGGGTTCCTACGGCCTTCAGACCCATATCTGGAACAACCGGCTGAAGTCGGTGCTGCTGCTTGCCGGCTTTCCCTTCCTGCTCCTCCTCATCTGCTTCGGCTTCGCCCTGGTGATCGCCGCCTTCGACAATCCGGATGTCGGCCAGGGCTTCGAGAATGCGGTCGATCTCATGCCGATGCTGGTGCCGATCGCGGTGGCCGGCTCGCTGGTCTGGTGGGGGATCGCCTTCTTCGCCCATCAGGGCATCATCGACCTCACCACCGGCGCCCATGTCCTCGACCGGCGCAGCGATCCGCGCGTCTGGAACCTGCTCGAGAATCTCTGCATCAGCCGCGGCATCACCATGCCGACCCTGCGGATCATCGACACCGACGCGCGCAATGCTTTCGCCAGCGGCATCCGCGAGAAGCATTATTCGATCACCGTCACCCGCGGCCTGGTCGAGTCGCTCGACGATGCCGAGCTCGAGGCGGTTCTTGCCCACGAGCTCACCCATATCCGCAACCGCGACGTCCAGCTGCTGGTCATCGCCGCGGTCTTCGTCGGCATCGTCACGCTGGTCGGCGATCTCCTGATCAGGAGCCCCCGCGCCTTCCTCTACAGCTCGGGGCGGTCGCGCCGTTCCTCCTCCAGCAGCTCGGGCGGCAAGGGTGGCGGCGGCGCTGCCATCCTCATCCTCGTCGCGATCGCCATCTTCATCCTCGCCCGCTTCCTTGCCATCGCACTTCGCTTCGCCATCTCGCGGAAGCGGGAATATCTCGCCGATGCCGGCGCGGTCGAACTGACCAAAAGCCCGGATGCTATGATCTCGGCGCTCCGCAAGATCTCCGGCCACTCAGAGCTCAAGGCGCCGTCGCAGGTCCAGCAGATGTTCATCGACCTGCCGCAGGCGGCCGGCTTTGCCGGCCTCTTCGCCAGCCATCCGCCGATCGAGGATCGCATCGCCGCGCTGGTGAAATATGCCGGCGGCATCGATGTCGGCCCGACCCCTTCGATCGCCGACCGTACGCCCGTGACGCCGGAACTCGGCCAGGGCGGCGCGCCGCCCTCCCGGCCGGGCCCCTGGGGCTAGCCAGAATCGGCCAAATCGCCCCCGAGCCTCAATATGGGTTTTTCGGCAACCGGTCGTCGGACAGGCTTTCCCGACGCCGCCGGGTGATGTCCTCGATCGCGTCGGCGAGATGGACCTCTGTGATATTGTAGTCGCCCCGCGCCACCCTGATCTTGTGCGCCTCGAGCAGCACCTCGCCATGGGTCACCCCCTCCGGCGGGAAGAAGCGGTAGGCGGCGAGCTCGATCAGCTGCCCGAGCGGATCCTGGAAATAGATCGAATCCATGAAGCCGCGATCCTTGATGCCGCTGTGCCGGATGCCGCGCTCGTCGAGCCGCTCGACCGCCTGGGCGAAGGTCGCGCGCGACACCCAGAAGGCGATGTGATGGACGGCGCCGATCTCGGTCGACGTCCGCTTCGGGTCGGGCTTGCGCTCCTCGTTGGTGAAGACCGTGATCAGGCGGCCGTCGCCGGGATCGAAATAGAGATGGCTCTCGGCCGGGACGTCGAGGTTGGGCTGCTCGAAGACGAAGGGCATGCCGAGCACGCCCTCCCAGAAATCGATCGATGTCTGGCGGTCCGCCCCGACCAGCGTGATGTGGTGAACGCCCTGAACCTGGAGCTTGCGCATGTCGTCCCCGTCCTGAGTCTCGGCCGCGGGATGCGGCGGAGCCGAAGCGTCGGCCCGGAATCCCCCTCGGCCCGCCGATGGCTAGCCGACGCTCGCCACCTTCTCGTCCTCTTCGTCGTCGTCCGGATCCTTGAACTGCAGCTGGTAGAGGCGCGCATAGCGCTTGCCGGCGGCAAGCAGCTCGGCATGCCGGCCGCTTTCCGTGATCTTGCCGTCCTCGACGACGCAGATCTTGCTCGCGCCGAGCACCGTTGACAGCCGGTGGGCGATGACGATCG
>JAGRKY010000415.1 GCA_020442095.1 Bauldia sp. | reverse complement strand
TGGTACAACCGCGCCGGCGTCGAACCGGTGATGGGCTTCTGCACCGCCGAGGAACATCGTTCATTTCTCGAGGCCGTCCCGGGCTTCGAGAAGCTGCTGGTCGACCAGGGCATAATCCTGCTCAAGTTCTGGCTCAATATCGGGCAGGCTACGCAACTAAAGCGCTTCTTCGAGCGCCGGCACGATCCGTTGAAGATCTGGAAACTATCCCCGATAGACTATAAGGCGATGCACAAGTGGGATGACTACACCCGCGCGCGGGACGAGATGTTCGCCGCCACCCATCGCCCCGCCACGCCGTGGTCGGTCGTCAGGGCCAATGACAAGCGCCGGGCGCGGCTCAACATCATTCGCCATGTCCTTGCGACTCTTGACTATCCCGGCAGGGATGCGAACGTCGTGCGCCAGCCCGATCCGTTGATCCTCGGCGGTCCCGGGCTGTTGGACGAAACGTAGGCGGATCGGCGTTTTGCTTGCATGTGAAGGACACATCTTCCGCGCATGAACGATTTCTATTCGGTCCTCACCCAGTCGATCATCGATCGCGGCCTGCGATCCGCGCGTGATCGCGAGGCGACCTATTCCCAGGCCCGCACGGCGATGATCCGCCGGCTGTGGTCCTACGACCCGCCGCTGACCGAGGATGAGATCGACGCCCGTATCGGCCAGTTCGATCTCGCCGTCGACGAGATCGAAAGCAACGTCGTCGAGATTTTCGAGCGGATGCCCGACCCCGAGGACGAGCCGCAAGCGAGCGCGCCTCCTCCTCCCCCGCCGCCGGTCGTCGGCGGCTACGACCAGGCGACCGACTACGCACCGGCGTTCGATCCCGGTCCGGCCGAAACCGATGCATATGACGACGGCATCGACGGTGCCGACGGTTACAGCCATCCCGAAGAACCGGTGCGACCGCCCCCGCCGCGCTATGAGCGGGAAGAACGCAATCCGAGGGAGCGCAGCTCGCTCGTCGACCTCCTGAGCACGCTCGATGTCCGCAGCATGGCGGTGGAGGCGGCGCTCAATGCCGATCCGGACGAGCCGGAGGAGGAGCCTCCGCCTGCGGTCGAGCCGCCGCAAGACGAGCCCCCGCAAGATGAACCCGTGATGGAAACACGGGCGCTCCTTCCGGTGCCCATGAACGACCGGCGCGAGCTGGCGAGCTACTCGCATTCCTACGAAGAGGAGGCGGTTCTGGTCGAGCCGCCGCCGCGCCGTGCTGCGCGTCCGGCACCGCGGCCACGCGCGCCGGCGCCGCAACACCGCCCGCCGCCACCGGTGAAGACCCGCAAGCGTGTCAAGCCTCAGCGGCAGACAAAGCCTCCGCCCCGCGAGCAGGCACCGCGCAGGGCGGCCGAGCCGCGCGCACGGCAGAAAGCCCCGATCGCCGGTCGGCAGCTCGCAATCCTGATCGGCGTCGTCGGCGTCCTTGCCGTCGCGTTGATCGCGGTGACCGCCTATATCCTGCTGCCGGGCAGGAGCGACCAGCCGGCCGTCGCCACCACGCCGGCGACACCGGCCGTCGCAGCCTCATCACCGGCGGGCGATCTGCCGCCGCTGACCAACGGGACCATCCATCGCTTCGTGCTGTTCGACGGCAGCGACCCGACGCTCTTCGATTCCGACCCGAGCAACCCGGTCCGCTTCGACGGCAGCACGGCCCGCATCGCCACCTCGCCCGCCTCCGCCGGCGCGCGGGCGATGATCGGCCCCGGCCTCGCGGCGCGGCTCGGCGGCCACACCGTCAACGTCATCGTCGTCGCGCGCATAGCCAAGGAAAACGGAGCCGCCAACCTCCGCTTCGCGCTGCAGAGCGGGCTGGCCGTCAGCTATTGGAAGACAGCCCGCCTGACATCGGACTTCGCCCCGATCTCCCTGACATGGCGGGTGCCGACGCTGAGAACCGACCCGACGGGCGACACGATCATCATCGAGCCTGGCATACCCGGCGACGGAACGGGAACCGAGATCAAGGCGATCGTCGTCGACGTCCTCGACTGATTGCCGGATCGTCGCGCTAGCGCGCCTCCAGCCACGACGCCAGGCGGCTCGCCGCTTCCTCGAGCTGGTCGGCACTCCGCGCGAAACAGATCCGCATGAAGCCGGTGTCGTCGCCAAAGGCAATGCCAGGCGCCACGCCGACGTTCGCCTCGTCGACCAGCCGGAGGCCCAATGCGCGCGAGTCGGTCTCGCCGTCGATGGCGAAGAACAGGTAGAAGGCCCCGTCCGGTTCGGCGAGGCGGACACGGCCCGTCGCCGCGAGCCGCGAGCAGCAGATGCGGCGGCCCTCCCGGGCGCGGGCGACCTGCATATCGAGGAAGGCGTCACCCTCTTCCAGCGCCACCGTCGCGGCGCGCTGCATGAACGCCGCGACGCCCGAGGTCGAATACTGGATCAGGTTCTCGATCGTCTGGCCGAGTTCGACCGGCGCCGACAGCCAGCCGATCCGCCATCCCGTCATCGCATAGTTCTTGGAGAAGGTGTTGACGAAGAGGATGCGTTCGTCGCGGTCGGCGATGTCGTAGAAGGAGGCGGCGCGCTCGCCCTTGTAGAAGAAGCGCCCGTAGACCTCGTCGGCGATGATCCACAGGCCGCGCCTGGCGGCGAATTGACGGATGGCCTCGAGTTCCTCCCGCGTCGCCGTCCATCCGGTCGGGTTGGAAGGCGAGTTGACGAAGATCGCCTTCGTCCGGTCGGTGACCGCGTCGAACAGTCGGTCGAGGTCAAGCGTCCAGCCGGCATTCCCGAAGGTCATCGGGACGGGCACCGGCCGCGCTCCTGCGATGCCGACGGCAGCCGTGATGTTGGGCCAGCACGGCACCGGCGTCACGACCTCGTCGCCGGTGCCGGCCACCATGCGCGTCGCGATCTGGATCGCCTGCATCCCGCCACCGGTGACGAAGAACCGTTCGGACGGGAACTCGCCGCCATAGGTGCGCCGGTGATAGCCGGCCAGCGCCTCCCGCAATTCGGGGACGCCGCGCTGATAGGTGTAGAAGGTTTCTCCCCGGGCCAGCGACTGGTTGGCGGCGGCGATGATGAAGTCGGGCGTCGGAAGGTCGCCCTCACCGACCCAGAGCGGTATCAGCCCCGGCCGGTTGCGGCCGTAGTTGAAGACCTCGACGATCCCGCTTTCCGGCGCGTCGCGCGCTTCCGCACGCAGGGAGGAGATCAGCACCGTATCGGACATGGCTATGGGACTTCGACGCAGGACTGGGTGTTGCCGGTGACGGCGATAGGCGCGACGGTGCCGGCCCGCGCGGGGCCGGTCCCGTCATGTTGGAGCCGTGCGGCTCAGGATTTCTTGGCGAGGAGGTCGCGGATTTCCTCGAGCAGCACTTCCTCGCGCGGCGGGGCCGGCGGCGGCGCGGTCTCTTCCTTCCGCTTGAAGCGGTTCATCGCCTTGACCACCAGGAACAACACCCAGGCGACGATCAGGAAGTTGATCACCAGCGTGATGAAGTTGCCGTAGGCGAGCGTTGCGCCGGCCTCGCGCGCCAGGGCGAGCGTAGGCTGGGGTTCGCCGGACATCTGGATATACAGTTCGCTGAAATCGACACCGCCGGTTATCAGTCCGACGATCGGCATGATGATGTCGTTGACAATCGACTGCACGAGACCGCTGAATGCGGCACCGATGATGAAGGCGACCGCGAGATCGACGAGGTTGCCTTTCAGCGCAAATTCCTTGAATTCCTTAAGCATGAACCGCCCCTTATTTAGTGCGCGCCGATCCTGCGAGCCGCGATTCCCGACCGGCACAGCGACAGTAGTTGTGCCTACCGCCAATCGCACCGTTCCGCAATCATGTAGCATGGGGTTGCCGAGTGCGCGGCGAGCCCGCCCATGCGATGCTGCCGCCGACGAATCGAACGCCGCAGGAGCCTGATCGGCGATGACGGACACCAACTACGCCCAGCGATGGCGTGAAACCGGCATCCTCGCAGCCGCGACAGTCGTCGTGGCATCGATTGCGATCCTTCTCTTCCTGAGCTTCACCGGCTCCGGGGAGGCGGAGGGCTATCCGACCGGTTTCGTGCTTGCGGCGACGATCCTGCCCTTCCTGCTGGTGTTCCTCGTCTTCTGGGCCATACGCCGCCAGGAGAAGATCGACCGGCGATACGGCCTTTTCGAGGACTGACACCATGGTGTCGAATCCGGGCGGAAGCCGGAATGTTGGCAGGGTCTTTGGTCTCCTCACCACCGCCTTCGCGCTGTTCGTGGTGGTGGTGGCCATGCTCGGCGAATTCGGTCTGCCGGAACGGATCGTCACGATCCTGGTCGTCGTGATCACCGTGCTCGCCTATGCCGTGCTCGGCGTCATCGCGCGGACACTCTCGCTGGCCGATTTCTATGTCGCCGGCCGCAACGTCTCCGCCGGCTTCAACGGCCTGGCGACGGCGGCCGGCTTCCTCTCGGCCGCCGGTTTCATCAGCGTCGCGGGCGCCTTCTTCGCCAGCCAGGGCGCGGGACTGGCGCTCACCGTCGGCTGGACCGCCGGCTTCGTCATCCTCGCCGTGGCGGTCGCGCCTTATTACCGGAAGTCGGGCGCGGTGACGCTGCCGGACATGCTCTCGGTCCGCTTCGGCACGCCGCTGGTCCGGATTCTCGGCATCATCGTCCTCCTCGCCTGCTCGCTGCCGATCCTCGCCGCGGCAATCGCCTCGGCAGCCTGGATCGGAGGTCTGTCGCTGGACCTCGGCAACGAGACCGCCATCATCGTCGTCTGCGCGATCCTCCTCCTGTCGACGCTCCTCGGCGGGATGCGGGGGGCGACGCTGGTCGGCGGCGCCCAGGCGATCGTCATCCTCTTCGGCGTCCTCGCCCCGCCCCTGATCTTCTCGCTCCAGCAATACCGGCTGCCGCTTGCCCAGCTCACCTACGGCAACGCCATGGCGGAGAACGCGATCGCCAACGGCTCGGCGATCCAGGTCGCGCCGGCGGGCTTCTTCCCGGTTTCCTCCCTCGACGGGTTCAATCTCTTCGCCCTCGCGCTCTGCCTTGCCGCGGGCGTCGTCGCGCTTCCCCATGTCCTCGCCCGCAGCGGCACGACCAGCGACATCGCCGGCGCTCGCATCTCGGCGGGATGGGGATTGCTCGTCGTCGCGGTCGTCGCGGCGACGGCGCCGGCGATCGCCGCATTCACAAAGTTCGCGATCCTCACAGAGGCCGTCGGCATCGAGGTTTCCGACATTCCCGACTGGCTGTTCGACTATTCCGCCAAGGGGCTGCTCGGCGTCTGCGGCGCCGCGACGGCGGCGGTTGCCGAAATCAGCGGCGCCTGCGGCGCATCCTCGGTGGTCAACGGCCTCGTTCCCGGCGACATCTCCATCGCAGCCGACGCCGTCACTGCGGGCTTTGCCGACATCACCGGTCTCCCGCATGTCCTCACCGCGCTGATCGCCGCGGCGATCCTCGCGGCGGCGCTCGCCACCGCCGGAGCGGCGGTCGTCGCCCTCGGCACCTCGGCCGGACACGACTTCTACGGCACCCTCGTCAATTCCCGGGCACCGGCCGGACGACGGCTCATCATCTCGCGGCTCTTCGTGATCCTCTTCGTCGCGCTCGGCGGCTGGTTCGCGTCGCGCGACCCGGCGGATGTCTTCGCGCTTGCCTTTGCCGCGCCGTCGTTAGCGGCGGCCGGCTTCTTCCCCGCCGTCATCCTCGGCATCTGGTGGCGCCGCACCACCTTCCGGGGCGTCGCCGCCGGCATGTTCGTCGGCTTCGGCGCCACCGCGACCTATGTCGCGCTGCTCCAGACCGGGACGATCACGCCGTTTCCGATCATCGGCCTCACCGACCAGGGGATCTCAGCGGCGGCCTCGGCCATCATCGGCGTGCCGCTCGGCTTCATCGTCACCGTCGTGGTCAGCCTGCTCAACCCGGCCCCCTCGCCGACGCGGCTGGCCGTGGTCGACGCCATCCGCAGGCCAAGTCCTGACCCCGTCCTGGAAGACCACGCGGTCTAGATTGACCCAGTTCTCCCTCTCCCCCTCCGGTCCGGAGCCCGCAGCACGATGACAACCACGCGATCCCTGTTCCCGCCGATCCAGCCCAATCGCGTCGAGCGTCTCAAGGTGTCGTCGCTGCACGAACTCCATGTCGCGGAATACGGCAACCCGGAGGGCAAGCCGGTGGTCCTCCTCCACGGCGGTCCGGGTGCCGGCACGAATCCGACGATGCCCCGGTTCCACGATCCGGCGGTCCATCGCATCATCATGTTCGACCAGCGCGGCTCTGGGCGTTCCACGCCGCATGCGGAACTCCGGGAGAACACCACTTGGGATCTCGTCGCCGACATCGAGCGCATCCGCGAGCATTTCGGCATCGAGCGCTGGCAGGTCTTCGGCGGCTCATGGGGCGCCTGCCTGGCGCTCGCCTATTCGGAGACCCATCCCGACCGGGTGACCGAGATCATCCTGCGTGGCGTCTTCACCCTCAGGCGCAAGGAGCTTCTCTGGTTCTATCAGGACGGCGCCTCCAACATCCTGCCCGAGGCGTGGGAGGGCTTCGTGAAACCCATCCCCGAGGAAGAGCGCGGCGACATGATCTCGGCCTATTACGCCCGCCTGACCGGCGAGGACGAAGACGAGCGGCTGGCCTGCGCCCGCGCCTGGAGCATGTGGGAGGGCGCGGCGCTGTCGCTCCTGCCCAACCCGGCAAGGGTCGCTGCCTTCGGCAACCCGACCTATGCCCTCGCCTTCGCGCGCATCGAATGTCACTATTTCGTCCATGACGGCTTTTTCGAAAGCGACGGCCAGCTGATCGCCAATGCCGGCATCCTCCGCGACATCCCCGGCGCCATCATCCATGGCCGCTACGACGTCTGTACGCCGGCCTTCATCGCCTGGGACCTGCATCGCGCCTGGCCGGAAGCCGATCTCAACCTTGTCCCGGACAGCGGCCATGCGATGACCGAGCCCGGGATCGTCGCCGGCCTCGTCGCGGCGACCGAGCGGTTCAAGAAGCGCCGCTGACCGCGGTCAGCTGCTCGGCTGCCGCTCGCCCTTGATGTCGCGGACCAGCTCGAACAGCCGCTGGACGAGCAATTCGGCGAAGCCCGGCTCCTCGACCTCGACGACGGCCTGCGGCGCGGAGACGGTTGGCCCGGCTTCCTCCAGCGTGGAAAGGCGGTCGGTCAGTTCGTCAACACGCTGGTTGAGGGCGCGAACCTCGTCGGTCAGGGCCTCGACCGCCGCCTTGTCCTCGGCGAGTACCTCGCAGCGCCAGACGCCGTCCTGCCGGGTGCAATGGGACATAGCCCCGGTTTCGGTATCGAGCCGGATGAAGCCGTCGACGCTCGGCTCGACCGCATAGCGCCCGGTCCCGGCCTCCTGGGCGGAACCGGCGGCAATCGTCAGGCCAAGCAGGCCGAAGGCGAGCAGACCGAGACGCATCACGCCGGTTTCATCTCCGTTTGGCCGGCCATTTTAGCACGAATGGACCGGCATGTGGCCTTGCTCCCCGGTTGGCGGCTGCCTAGGGTCCGCCCAAGCGATTCCAGGGGCGAAGGCCGATGACCGCCATCTACAAGATCTGTCCGGCGCCATTGTGGCGCGAAGCCGAGGCGGCGGGCGTGTTCGAAGGCGCCCCGATCGACAAGCAGGACGGCTATATCCATTTCTCGACCGCCGCCCAGGTGTCTGAAACCGCAGCACTCCATTTCGCCGGGGTGAACGACCTGCTGCTCGTCGCCGTCGATGCCGACCGGCTCGGCGATGCGCTCCGCTACGAGCCGTCGCGGAACGGTGACCTCTTTCCCCATCTCTTCGCGCCGCTCGGCCTCGACGCCGTGGTCTGGGTGAAGCCGCTGCCCCTTGGCCCCGACGGCCGCCACGCCTTCCCGGACCTCGCCGTATGAGCGGGAGCTACGACCTCGTCCGGCCGGTTCTCTTTTCCCTCGATCCGGAGCGCGCCCACAGGCTCGCGCTGAAGGCGCTGGCGACCGGTTTCCATCCGCGGCCGCAACGGCGCGGGCCGGGGCTCGCGCAGACACTGCTCGGCCTCGACTTCCCCAACCCGATCGGCATGGCCGCCGGCTTCGACAAGAATGGCGAGGTGCCGGACGCGCTCCTCTCGCTCGGCTTCGGCTTCACCGAAGTCGGGACCGTGACGCCGAAGCCGCAAGCCGGCAATCCGAAGCCCAGGGTCTTCCGCCTCCCCGCCCATCATGCCCTGATCAACCGGCTCGGCTTCAACGGCGAGGGGCATGCCGCCGTCCATCGCCGGCTTGCCGACCGCAGGCGGGTCGGTGTCGTCGGCGTCAATGTCGGCGCCAACAAGACGAGCCCCGATCGCACCGCCGACTATGCGGTCGGCGTCGCCCGCTTCGCCGATGTCGCCGATTATTTCACCGTCAACATTTCCTCGCCCAACACGCCGGGGCTGAGAAACCTGCAGGCCGGCGAAGCGCTGAAGCGCCTGCTCGACGCGGTTTTCGAGGCGCTTGCGCAGCAGGGCCGCCGCCCGCCGGTCTTCCTGAAGCTCGCGCCCGATCTCGACGCCGCGGCGGTTGGCGAGATCGCCGGGGTCATCGCCGCTTCTCCGCTTGACGGCGTGATGATCTCGAACACAACGCTTTCGCGGTCCGGCGTCGAAGGCCATCGCCATGCGGGCGAGGCGGGCGGACTTTCCGGCCGCCCATTGTTTCAGCGCTCGACCGTCATGCTGGCCCGCTTCCGGCAGCAATTGCCCGCGACCCTGCCGCTGATCGGCATTGGCGGGGTCGGCGATGCCGCCACGGCCTGGGCGAAATTCGAAGCCGGCGCCGCGCTGGTGCAACTCTATTCGCGCATGGTCTATGAGGGGCCGTTCGTGGCGCGCGACATCTGCAAGGGGTTGATCGCCCGCATGGACCGCGAGAAGATCGGCGCGATCTCGGAACTGACCGGCCGCGCCAGCGCCGAATGGGCCGCCAAACCGCTGGAAGGCGGATCACTGGAGAATTGACCGATGAGTGAAGCAAGGACCGTCATCTGGCACAATCCGCGCT
>JAGRKY010000414.1 GCA_020442095.1 Bauldia sp. | reverse complement strand
CCCAGGTGAAGGCGCCATGCGCGCCCCCGCCCTGCAGCGCGAGGTTGATCGTCCGTGTTCCCGATGCCGGCTGCTTCGTCGGCGTAACGGTCTTTGCCCTGGCGCTCACGCCGCCGTCCAGCCGCCATCGACCGGCAGC
Organism: Bauldia sp.; assembly: GCA_020442095.1. The sequence goes on along the minus strand of JAGRKY010000414.1, from coordinate 5,063 downwards.
ATCGTGCCGGTGATGTTCCGCGCCGCGTCTGTCGTCAGGAAGACCGCCAGCGCCGCCAGCTCCTCGACCGTGACGAATTCCTTGGTCGGCTGCGCCGCGAGCATCACGTCGCGCTTCACCTCTTCCTCGCTGATCCCACGCGCCTTCGCCGTATCGGGGATCTGCTTCTCGACCAGCGGCGTCCAGACATAGCCCGGGCAGATGGCGTTGATGGTGATGCCCTGCTGCGCCACTTCCAGCGCGACCGTCTTGGTCAGCCCGGCGATGCCGTGCTTCGCCGCCACATAGGCGCTCTTGAAGGGCGAGGCGACCAGCGCATGGGCGCTCGCCACCTGGATGATCCGGCCCCAGCCTTGTTTCTTCATCGCCGGCAGGGCCGCGCGAATGGTGTGGAAGGACGAGGAGAGGTTGATGGCGATGATCGCGTTCCACTTCTCGACCGGGAATTCGTCGATCGGCGAGACGAACTGGATGCCGGCATTGTTGCAGAGCACGTCGATCGCGCCGAATTCCTTCTCGGCATCGGCCATCATCGCGGCGATCTCGTCCGGCTTGGTCATGTCGGCCGGCGAGTAGCGGACCGTGACGCCGTTGTCGCCGGCCATTTCCGAGCGGATCGTCTCGATCTGGGCCGCGTCGCCGAAGCCGTTGAGGACGACGTTCGCGCCCTCGCGCGCCATGGCGCCGGCGATGGCGAGTCCGATGCCGCTGGTCGATCCGGTGACCAGCGCGGTCTTACCTTTAAGCATGATCCGCTCCTGAAATTTGGCCCAAGGCCACTTATATTCCGTGGGCACTTATATATTGCGTCGCAGCATCAACACCATCCCGCACAGCGACGACGCCTGTGTTACAAAGACCGGCAAGCCGGGTCCGAAAGTCGGCCGGAGACGAAGGCGCAATGGCAAACGTCAGCCCGATACTGGAACATCGCAAGCACGACCACCGTCGCTGCGCCGCGGACGCCATCAGCCATGCCCGCGAGATCTGCGATGCCGAGGGCCTGCGCTTCACCGAGCGGCGCCAGGAAGTGCTGGCGGCGCTGCTCCAGAGCCATGTTCCCGCCTCCGCCTATGACGTCATCGACAGGCTCGGCGCCGAGGGCCACCGCCCCGCCCCGGTTTCGGTCTATCGCGCCCTCGATTTCCTCGTCGAGCACCGCTTCGCCCATCGCATCGAGTCGCGGAACGCCTATGTCGCCTGCGACCGCGGCGCCGATTGCACCGACGAGGCGACGGTCTTCCTGCTCTGCGACAAATGCGGCGCGGCGGGCGAGGCCTCCTCCGCCGATCTCGGCCACATCATCGCCGACGTCACCGACGCGGTCGGCTTCGCGCCGACCACCCCGGTCGTCGAGATCCACGGCCTCTGCGCCAACTGCCGTCAGGGCTGAGCGCGCACGGCGGATCACGACCAGCTCTGGGCGCGCGGCAGGTCGTCGAAACGGCAACCGGCAAATGGCGGGCTATTTCGCGACGAAGGCGAGGGGTCGGATTGGCGAGCCGGTCGCACCGACAAACTTGAGTGGCACGGTGACGAAAACGAACCGGGACTGGCCGGTCGCGGTCAGCTCGATCAGGTTCAGGTTCTCCATGATGAATATTCCCGACCGGACCAGCAGCAGGAGATGGCCGGGAAGATTGCAGTTCAACCCGTCATCCCAGGATTCGACCAGGTCCCAGCATATGTTGTCCGCGCCGACGGCGAGCACGTCTTTCTCGATCAGCCACTCGGAGGCCGATCGGTCCATGCCGGCGGCATCGAGGTAACGCGATTCATCCCCCCAGTAGTGCCCGTTGCCGAGATTGACCAGGACCACCGATCCCGGTTCGACGGTCACGTTCTGTCGATCGCAGCAGTCGGCGAGATCCTTTGCCGTCACGGCATAACGCGGCTCGAGGGACCTGACGCCTTTCAGGCTGGCCACGTCCAGAAGTACGCCGTCGGCGAAGATCGGCGGAAGATGCTCCGCGCCCAGGGCGGTGAATCCGGTCGGCGTCTGGACCTCCGGCGTCACTGCCACGCCGCCGTGCAGGGCCATGCACTCCGCCTGATGACTGAGCGCGTCGATATGCGTCCCGGCATGCTCGGTGCCATGGAGCTGCCCGAAGGCGCTGCTGCGGATTCCGCTGCTGCCCAGCTTGTCGTCGTGCCGGTGGTAAAGGGTGAAGGCAAAGGCCGGCTTGTGTGTCGGGAATTCCGGCATCCCGGCGGTGCGCGGAAACTCCAGGTCGATGATCCGCATCAGGTCGGTGTCGATCTTCGGCATGGAATTTCCCTTCTTGAGGTTCATGCGACCGGGCAGCGGGGCGAAAGCAAACGAGATGGCCCTGAGCGTGAAAATTGGCGCCGGCGGCAAACGGTAGCACGCGACCTGCTTCTTCGCGACCCGCGAGGTCGTGGAGAGGGGTCCTGAGCGCCTCCCGGCGCCTCAGGCGAACTCCGCCGCGGGATCGAACGTCCCGCGCACGCCGACGTCGTCGCAGTTCTCGACAAGCCATGCACTCGCTGCATCCCGGCCGGCATCGCGGAGCCTGACGAAATAGTCCCAGCTGTTGTCGACCCAGTGCTTGTCCCCGTGATCGACGGTCGCCGGCAGCGGGTCGATCCTGTGCAGGCGGTGGCGCTCGTAGTCGCTCGCCCCGAAGGCCTTCTCGTCGACGAGGCGATTGACGAAGGCGATGGCGCGCAATTCCTGGAGCAGCGCGTTGTCGAAGGTGATCTCGTTGATCCGGGTGAGGATATGCTTCGGCTCCCGGGGGATGCCGACGCGCCGCGCCGGATAGAGGCGGACCAGCAGGACGTCCCGCGTCCCGCCGCCATGGAAGAACGGCCACAGCGAGGGATTGCTGGAATAGCCTCCGTCCCAATAGGCCGCGCCGTCGATCTCGACCGACGGGAAGAGATAGGGCAGGCAGCCGGAGGCCATGATCACCTCGGCCGTCACGTCGCCGCCCGAGAATAACTTTGCCTTTCCGGTCCGGACATTGGTCGCCGACACGAAGAGCGGGTTTTTCTGGCGTCGACGGAAACGCTCGAAATCGACCAGCGATTCGAGGATCGACCCCAGCGGATTGGCCGCCATCGGCAGCGCTTCCGAAACCTCCATCAGGCCGCTGAACCGTCCGACATCGGCCATGCCGCCCTGGATCCAGTCCCGCATCATCACGCGGATATAACGGTCGGCCGATGCCAGCATCGCCTCGTTGTCGCTGACCCCGTGCCAGAAGGCCTCGAGATTCGTCCGCGCCAGGTCCGGGCCGCCTCGCTCCAGCCCGTCGATCATCACCGCCGCGTTCATCGCGCCGCCGCTTGTCGCCGAGATCGCGTCGATCGCGAGCTGGCCGGTCTCGAGCAGCCTGTCGAGGACGCCCCAGGCGAAGGCGCCGTGCCCGCCGCCGCCCTGCAGGGCGAGGTTGATCGGCCTGGCCTGCTCCATCCCGCTCATGTGAATTCCGCCTCGATGTCGACGGTGTCCCTGACGCCGAGGTCATCGAAGTGCCGGCCGAGCCAGTCCTGCGCCGCCGCCCGGCCGGCGTCGCGCAGGTCCTCGAAGAAGCTGCGGCTGACATCGAGCGTCCGGCTGGTCTGCGCGGCGTCGAGCGTCGCGCTGGCGTCGATGCGATGGACGCGGCTGCGCGGGTAACGCGCGCGGTCGAGCCCGTAGGCGTCGGCGAGCTTGTGGATCAGCAGCATGGCGCGCAGGTCGTGGAGCAGCGGGTTGTTGAAGGTCATCGACCGGATCCGGTCGAGGATCTCCTCCGGCGACCCGGGCAACGCCTGCTCGATCATCGGATCGAGCTGGATGAGCATGATGTCCGATCCCGGCTCCTCGAAGAACGGCCACAGCGAAGGGTTGCCGGCATAGCCGCCGTCCCAGTAGGCCTCGCCGTCTTTCTTGACCGCCTGGAAGAGGAACGGCAGGCAGGCGGAGGCCATGACGGTCGCGGCGTCGAGCTCGTCGCCGGAAAAGACCCGCACTTTGCCGGTCTCGACGTTGGTCGCCGAAACGTGGACCTTCATCGATTCGAGCTTCCGGACGGCCTCGAAGTCGACCAGGTCCTCGACCAGGTTGATCAGCGGATTGACGTTGAACGGATTGAAGTTATAGGGCGAGGCGAGCGAAGCGAACTGCTTGAGCGCGCCATAGGGCGAGAAGCCCGGCATCCGCCACGTCTTGTAGAAAGCGGCGAGGACTTCGCGCGCGCCGCTTGTCAGCATGTCCTGCCGGCTCACCCCCAGCCAGAACTGCTCGAGCTGCCGGCGGGCGCCGTCCGCCCCGTCGCGGGCGAGGCCATCGGCCAGCACCACGGCATTCATCGCCCCGGCGCTTGCGCCGGAGACGGCCTCGAAACGGACACGGCCGTCTTCAAGGAAGTAGTCGAGCACGCCCCAGGTAAAGGCGCCGATCGCGCCGCCGCCCTGCAGCGCAAGCTTGACGGGTTTGGTTTCCGGCTTGCGCTTGCCCGTCATATTGACCATTTCCACCGCGGAACCGGGGAAAGTCTGCCCCGGACGTGTTAATGTCTCTCGCGATTATCCTCGCGTTGTCAGCCTGCTGCTGCACCGCACAACGGATCATATGCCTTGGATATGACGGATTATCTTACCGAACCGTTGCCCCGTCACCGCACCGTCGGCGTCGATGTCGGCGGCGTCACGGTCGGCGGCGATGCGCCGATCGTCGTCCAGTCGATGACCAATACCGACACCGCCGATATCGAGGAGACCACGCGCCAGGTCGCGGCGCTTGCCCGCGCCGGCTCGGAGCTGGTCAGGATCACCGTCGATCGCGACGAGGCGGCGGCCGCCGTCCCCCATATCCGCGACCGGCTGGCGCAACGCGGCATCCATGTGCCGCTGATCGGCGACTTCCACTATATCGGCCACAAGCTGCTCACCGACCATCCGGCCTGCGCCGAAGCGCTCGACAAGTACCGCATCAACCCCGGCAATGTCGGCTTCGGCGAGAAGAAGGATCGCCAGTTCGCGACCCTGATCGAGATCGCCGCCCGCCACGGCAAGCCGGTCCGCATCGGCGTCAACTGGGGTTCGCTCGACCA
>JAGRKY010000413.1 GCA_020442095.1 Bauldia sp. | reverse complement strand
TCGACACGGCATTGGCGACGCCGACGCCACCAACCACCAGCGCAGTCAGCCCGATCAGCGTCAGGAATTCGGCGAAGCGCCGGATATTCTCGTTGAGCGACGGCGCCGCATCCGCGCGGGTCCTTACCCGCCAGGCGTTGTCGGGGAAATCACCGGTGACCTTGGCGGCCAGCGCTTCGACTGCCGAGTCCCCCGGGTGGCCGGGAAGCAGGATGCGGTAGTGCCAGTTGGCAAGCGAGCCCGGCTGGACGAGGCCCGTCGCGTCGATAACGCCGCTGTTCACCATCAGCCGCGGCCCGATCGAGAAACCGTCGCCGAGCCGGTCCGGTTCGCTCGCGATGACGCCACGCAGGACGACCTCGGTCTCGCCGAGCTTCAGCGTATCGCCAACCGCAACCCCGGCGCGGGTGAGAAGCTCGGCTTCCGCCAGCGCGCCGAACCTGCCGTCCTTCTCGGCAAGGAGCGCCGCCGCGTCGCCACCGCCTTCGACCGTGATTTCGCCGACCAGCGGATAGGCGTCATCAACCGCCTTCAGTTCGACAAGCGCCTGTCCCTCGCCATCGACCCGCCGGGCAATGGCGCGGAGCGTCGCGACTTCCGAGACCTTGCCGAGGGCGTCGAAATAGGCCCGCTCCTCGGGGGTAGCGCGATACTGGAGGAGACGGACGGCGAGATCGCCGCCGAGGATGGCGCGACCTTCCCGCGCCAGGCCCTCGGTCATGCCGCGCGACACCGACCCGACACCAGCGATGGTGGCAACGCCGAGGATGATGCAGGCGAGGAAGATGCCGAAGCCGCCGAGGCCCCCGCGCAATTCGCGGATCGCGAAACGCCCGGCGACACGAAGCCCGGGTGACCGCTGCGGCGCGCCGGTGGAGGTTCGCGCGGCAATCACACCGCTGGTCGCGGAAGCCATGCCGGTCAGGCGCTCATTGCCGTTTCGTCCGACGGACGGCGCTGACCGCCATCGTCGACGATCCTGCCCGACTGAAGGCGAACGACCCGGTCGGCGCGCTCGGCAAGGGTCTGGTCATGGGTGACGAGGACCAGCGTCGTCCCCCGCCTGGCGCTCGCCTCGAAGAGCAGGTCGGCGATCATCGCGCCATTGGCGCTGTCGAGGTTGCCGGTCGGCTCGTCGGCGAGAAGCAGCGCCGGATGCGGCACGAGCGCCCGGGCGATCGCGACACGCTGCTGCTCGCCGCCCGACAGCTCGGCCGGATAGTGATCGATGCGGTCGGCGAGGCCGACGTCGCGGAGCTCCTTCTCCGCTCGCTCGAAGGCTTCGTCCTCGCCTGCGAGCTCCAGCGGCACCGCGACATTTTCGAGCGCGGTCATGTTGGGGATGAGGTGGAAGGACTGGAAGACGATGCCGATGGCGCGGCCGCGAATGCGGGCGAGATCGTCCTCGCCGAGCCGGGTGATGTCGGTTCCCTGGATCGCGATGCGGCCGGCGGACGGCCGCTCAAGGCCCGCCATCGCCATCAGCAGGGTCGATTTGCCGGAACCGGACGGGCCGACAAGGCTCAGCGATTCGCTGGCCTCGACCGCAAGGTCCAGGCCCTTGAGGACGTGGACTTCGCTGGCGCCGGTGCCGAGTCGGATATGGAGGTCTTCACAGAGGATGACTGTTCCGCTCACGCAACGCGCCCCATATTGACGGCTTCTCCGGCGACAAGTGTCTCATATGGTGGAGTTCCCGTGTCGATCCAGCCTTTTCCCCTTGCCCTAGCGCTTTCGGTCGCACTTGCCGCGCCGGCGATCGCCGAACCGATCCGCATCGTCGCGCTCGGCGACAGCCTGACCGCGGGCTATGGCCTCGCCGCCGACGAGGCCTTCCCGGCCCGTCTCGAAGCGGCGCTCAGGGCCCGCGGCCACGACGTGATCGTCGTCAATGCCGGCGTTTCGGGCGATACGGCGAGCGACGGTGCGGCACGCCTCGACTGGTCGATCGGCCCCGACGCCGACGCGGTCATCGTCGAACTCGGCG
>JAGRKY010000412.1 GCA_020442095.1 Bauldia sp. | reverse complement strand
TCGACGCTGTTCAACCGGCTGGTCGGCCGCAAGCTCGCGCTGGTCGACGACCGGCCGGGGGTGACGCGCGATCGCCGCGAGGGCGAGGCGTCGCTGCACGGCCTCGACTTCACCATCATCGACACGGCCGGGCTGGAAGAGGCGGCGCCGGATTCGCTCGCCGGACGGATGCGGGCGCAGACCGAGGCCGCCGTCGCGACTGCCGACCTCACCCTCTTCATGATCGACGCGCGGGCCGGCATCACGCCGCTCGACGCCCATTTTGCGACCCTGCTCCATGGCCTCGGCAAGCCGGTGGTGCTGATCGCCAACAAGGCCGAGGGCAAGGCCGGCGCGGCGGGCGCGCTGGAAGCCTATGAACTCGGCTTCGGCGAGCCGCTGGCGATCTCGGCCGAGCACGGCGAGGGCATGGCCGACCTCCACGAGGCGATCATCGCGGCGCTTCCCGACGAGACGCGGCCCGAGCCCGAGGACGAGGCCGACAAGCCGATCCGGATCGCGGTGATCGGCCGGCCGAACGCCGGCAAGTCGACGCTGATCAACCGGATGATCGGCGAGGAGCGGCTGCTGACCGGGCCGGAGGCGGGGATCACCCGCGATTCCATCGCCGTCGACTGGGAATGGCGCGACCAGGCCTTCCGCGTCTACGACACCGCCGGCATGCGGCGTCGGGCGAAGGTGGTCGAGAAGCTGGAGAAGCTCGCGGTCGGCGATGCGCTCCGCGCGATCCGCTTCGCCGAGGTGGTGATCCTCGTCCTCGACGCGACCATGCCCTTCGACAAGCAGGACCTGCAGATCGCGGCGCTCGTCGAATCCGAAGGACGCGCCGTGGTCATCGCGCTCGACAAGTGGGACCTGATCGAGGAGCCGGAGGCGGTCCTCAAGGAACTGAGGATCGAGGCCGAGCGGCTTCTCCCGCAGATCCGCGGTGTCGCGCTGGTGCCGGTGTCGGGGCTGACCGGCAAGGGCATCGACAAGATGATGACCAGGGTCGTCGAGACATACGGGGTATGGAACCGACGCGTCCCGACCTCGAAGCTGAACCGCTGGCTCGCCGCGGTCGTCGAGCATCACCCGCCGCCGGCGGTCTCCGGCCGGCGGATCAAGCTGCGCTATCTCACCCAGGCCAAGGCGCGGCCGCCGAGCTTCGTCGCCTTCTGCTCGCGGCCCGAGGCCCTTCCCGCCGCTTGGCAGCGCTATCTGGTCAACACGCTCCGCGACGACTTCAAGCTGCCGGGCGTGCCGATCCGGCTGATGCTGCGGAAGGGCGAGAACCCCTTCGAGGGGCGGAAGCGCAAGCGAAGCTGATCAGCCGGTGACCAGCATGTCGGTGGTCTCGCGCGCCGGATAGCTGAACAGCACGCCGTTCTCCGCGTAATCCGGCGAGACCATCCGCACGATGTCCGGGGCGACGGCCTCCGGGGGCTCAAGCGTCTCGGGGTCCTCGCCGGGGCGGCCTTGCGCGCGCATATGGGTGCGCAGCGGTCCGGGATCGAGGAGGTTGGCCGTGACGCTGGTCTGGCGAATCTCGCCGGCCCAGGTGCGGACCAGCGCCTCGAGCGCCGCCTTGGACGCCGAATAGATGCCCCAGTAGGGGCGGCAGCGGCGGACCGCGCCGGAGGTGAGGAAGAGCGCGCGGCCGGCATCCGACAGCCTGAGCAGCGGGTCGAGCGAGCGGATCAGGCGCCAGTTGGCGGTGACGTTGACCGCCATGACATCGTCGAAGACCTTCGGCTCGAGATGGCCGAGCGGCGTCACCACGCCGAGCAGGCCGGCATTGCCGAGCAGGATGTCGAGCTTGCCCCAGCGCTCGTAGATCGCGCCGCCGAGCCGGTCGATCGCGGCGAAATCCTTGAGGTCGAAGGGAACGAGGGTGGCCTCCGAGCCCATCGCCCGAATCTCGTCGTCGAGCTCCTCGAGCCCGCCGACGGTACGGGCGACGGCGATGATATGGGCGCCTTCGGCAGCGAGCGCCTTGGCGGCGGCATAGCCGATGCCGCGGGAGGCGCCGGTGACCACGGCGACCCGTCCTGAAAGGGGCTTGTCGGTCATGCGGTTCCGGTGAGCAGGGTCAGCCGGTCGGACTGAAGGGCATCCGGCTTCTCGCCGCCGCCGGCGTCGAGGTCGACCAGGCGGGTCGGATAGTCGCCGGTGAAGCAGGCATCGCAATACTGCGGGATTTCCTGGTTCCGCCGCGCCTCGCCGACCGCGCGATAGAGGCCGTCGATCGACAGGAAGCGAAGGCTGTCGACCTTGATGAAGGCCTCCATCTCCTCGACCGACATGCGCGAGGCGATGAGCTTCGACGTCTCCGGCGTATCGACGCCGTAGAAGCAGGAATGGCTGGTCGGCGGACTGGCGATCCGCATATGAACCTCGGTCGCGCCGGCGTCGCGCACCATCTGGACGATCTTCGACGAGGTGGTGCCGCGGACGATCGAGTCGTCGACGAGGACGACCCGCTTGCCCTCGAGGATGTCGCGATTGGCGTTGTGCTTCAGCTTGACGCCCATGTGACGGATGGCGTCGCTCGGCTCGATGAAGGTGCGCCCGACATAGTGGTTGCGGATGATACCGAGATCGAAGGGGATGCCGGCCGCCTCCGAGAAGCCGATCGCCGCCGGCGTGCCGGAATCCGGCACCGGCACGACCAGATCGGCGGGCGCCATCGCCTCGCGCGCGAGCTCCGCGCCGATCCGCTTGCGGACCTCGTAGACGCCGCGGCCGTCGACCACCGAGTCGGGACGGGCGAAATAGACGTATTCGAAGATGCAGAAGCGCGGCTTCAGGGCCTGGAACGGCCGCAGGCTCTCGATCCCCTCCGGCGTGACGATGACCATCTCGCCGGGCTCGACGTCGCGGACGAAGCGAGCGCCGATGATGTCGAGGGCGCAGGTCTCCGAGGCGAGGATCGCCGAGCCGTCGAGATCGCCGAGGACCAGCGGCCTGACGCCGAGCGGGTCGCGGCAGCCGATCATCTTCTTCGACGACAGGCAGACCAGCGACCAGGCGCCCTCGATCTCGTGAAGGGCATCGATGATGCGGTCGACCAGCCGCTCGTGACGGCTCGTCGCGATCAGGTGGAGGATGACCTCGGTGTCGGAGGTCGACTGGAAGATCGAGCCGCGCCGCTGCAGCGTGTTCTGGAGGGCGAGGGCGTTGGTGATGTTGCCGTTATGGGCGACGGCGAAACCGCCGCCGGAGAAACCGGCAAAGAGCGGCTGGATGTTGCTTTCCATCGGTCCGCCACGGGTCGAGTAGCGGACATGGCCGATGGCGCGGTCGCCGGGCAGGCGGTCGATCACCGCGCGGCGGGTGAAGTTGTCGCCGACGACGCCGAAATGCCGTTCGTGATGGAACGAACTGCCGTTATAGGAAACGATGCCGGCCGCCTCCTGGCCGCGATGCTGGAGGGCGTGGAGGCCGAGCGCGGTCAGCGCCGCGGCGTCCTGATGGCCGAAGACGCCGAACACGCCGCATTCCTCATGCAGCTTGTCGTCGTCGATGCCGAAGGGATGGCCCGTCAGCTCCTCATGGTCCACGGCGAAATCGGGCAGCGATCGTTTCACGCTAGTCGGCCGCTCCAGGATCGGTGTTTTCGATGAGCTGGTCGATGGCGCCGCGCTGGTCGTCGTCATAGGCGGGCTCGGCCGCATCCCCCGGGGCCGCATCGGGGGCTCCCGTATCCGCCGCGTCATCCGAGGCCCCGCCGCCGCCGGCGGCGCCCTTGATGCGATTGAGGAGCGTCGCCTCGGCGTCCTCGGGGAGCGCGGCCATCAGCTGCTCGCCGAGATTGTCGAGGAAGGGCTTGGTGCGCGCATCCGCGACCCAGGCCGGGGGCGCCGGCACCAGCCAGTTGAAGAACAGCAGCGCGATGACCAGGAGCAGCACGCCGCGGACGGCGCCGAAGATGAAGCCGAAAGCCCGGTCGACCGCTCCGACGCGGCTGTCGATGACGAAATCGGAAATCTTCATCGTGATGTAGCTGGCCACGATCAACGCGACGAAAAAGATGATGGCTGCCGAGACGATCGTGGCGAGGGTCTTGTTGTCGAAATAGGGCGCGACCAGCGGCAGCAGCGACTTGTAGAAGTAGTAAGCGGCAGCGGCGGCGGCAACCCACGAGGCAACCGAAAGGACCTCCCGGACGAAGCCGCGAACCATCGCGAGGACCGCCGAGATCAATACGACGACGAGGACGATGACGTCGAGGACCGTGACCGGCATGAGCTCTTCCGTTTCAGGGGGGCCGGGCGGCGCGGCCTCAAACCTATTCTGCTAGCACGATTCCTCATGCCACGTCCCGCGACGACCGCCGTTCCCCACCCATTCGCCACAGGAAGTTCAGGGACATGAAGGCACACGCCACCATAGTCAACAAATTCATGTCGGAAATAGGCACGTTCCTTGGCAGGATTGCGCTGAAGCCACAGGGCGATCCGGCCGGGACGGCGGCTCCCCGGGGCCGCTCAGTCTTCGGGACGGTCGTCAACCGGCTGATCGCTCCGCCCCGCCGCGATCGCGGCGACGAGTTCAACGAGCTGGCTGATCGCGCGGGTGGAGAGGCCGCCATTCGCCTGGTCGCCGGCGGCTGACGGCAGGACCGCCGCGCCGAAGCCGAGCTTGCCGGCTTCCTTGAGGCGGGCGGGGGCGTGGGAGACCGGCCTGACGGCGCCGGAAAGGCTCACCTCGCCGAAATAGGCGCAATCGGGCGGCAGCGGCGCGCCGAGGCGTGACGAAACAAGCGCCGCGGCCACCGCGAGGTCGGCGGCCGGCTCGCTGATCCTCAAGCCGCCGGCGACGTTGAGATAGACGTCGCAATCGCCGAGCCGGACCCGGCAATGGGCCTCGAGCACCGCGAGGATCATGGCGAGGCGGTTCTGGTCCCAGCCGATCACCGCCCGGCGCGGCGTGCCGAGGGT
>JAGRKY010000411.1 GCA_020442095.1 Bauldia sp. | reverse complement strand
CGGCGGGCACGCGATGGCGGCGGGCCTCACCGTCGAGCGATCGTGGCTCGGCGACCTCCGCGGCTTCCTTGCCAGCGAGGCGGTATCGCCTTCGGGCGAGGACACGACGGCGAGCCTCGCGATCGACGCGGCACTGGCGGCGACCGGCGCGACTGTCGACCTGATCGAACGGGTCGAGCAGGCCGGTCCGTTCGGCGCCGGGCATGCGGAGCCGGTCTTCGCCTTTCCGATGCACCGGGTCGGCTATGTCGAGACGATCGGCAACGGCCATGTCCGCGCGGCGCTGAAATCGCCCGACGGAACGTCGCTGAAGGCGATGGCGTTCCGCGCTGCCGATACCGACCTCGGCCGGGCGCTGCTCGATGCGCGGGGGCGGGCGCTGCATGTCGCCGGCACGCTTTCCGCCGACCGCTGGCAGGGGCGGACCCAGCCGAGCCTCAGGATCATCGACGCCGCGCCGGCGTGAAGCGGGCTTCCATTATCAGCCACGAAAAAGCCGCGACGGAGGACCGCCGCGGCTTCAATTTCATCCTGAGGCCGAAAGGCCCCGGGGAGGTGTGTCAGACGACAAAGAAGTCCGCCGACGTCACGGCGAGGCCGGGGGAGAGCTTCGCCACGTCATACGCGCTCGCGGAGCCCGTGCCGTCGGGGTCGTATCGGACGATTCCGGTGGCGTCGTCGTAGAGGATCCGGTGGTCGGCGGTCGTGGCCGACGAGCCGACATGGAAGGCGGAGTAGGCGAGCTCGCCGACCGGAAGCACGTTGAACGCCTTCTGGGACAGGAGGACCGTGTCGTCGTAGGGGTTGAAGTCCTTGACCAGGTCGAGCGTGTGGACATTCTTGAACAGGAAGGAATCCTGCCCCGCATTGCCCCACATCTTGTTGATGCCCTTGCCGTCGGTGAGGACGTCGTTGCCGTCCCCGCCCTTGATCTTGTCGTTGCCGGCCTTGCCGTCGAGATTGTCGTCGCCGGCCTTGCCCTTGATCTTGTCGTTGCCCTTCTTGCCGATGATGAAGTCGTCCTGGTTCGTGCCGATGACCTTGCCGCCGGTCTTGTTGCCCTTGATGATATTGGGCTTCGCCGTGTCGTACGTCACGTCGTCGAGCACAAGGTAACTGCCGGTGAAGGTGACGCTCGCGATCGGCTTCTTGCTGATCACCTGAATGTAGTTGGTATCCCAGTCGTCGACGAGGACGCTGCGGATCACGGCACCGGAGATCAGGTTTCCATTCTTGTCATAGGCCGCAATGGCGTTATGCCAGTCGTTGACGGAATCGACGTAGGCGCCGACCTGATAGACCTTTGCGCCATCGAAGCCGAAAGTGACCGATCCGTTATATCCGTTCACTCCCATGTAGGCGCCGCCGGACGGAACCTCGCCGACGGTGTCGATAACCCCGTTGGCGACCAGGGACCAGGTGCTCCCAGGCTTGTTGATCAGATCACCGATCAGAACGACCTGAGCGTTATTGGGGATCGGGTTCAGGAGCTGCAGGCCAGACGGGAACTGGAAAGTGGACAAGTATCCCGGTACGAGAAATTTGCTGATGTTTGAAGAACCGACCCCATAGGGCGAGTTCAACGTCGCGGTCAGACCTTCAAAAGACTCAGTCTTTACAACCATTTTAATCGCCTCTCCGACGTGGGATGAGTTAAAAGAAGCAGCGCGAGCGCCGCGCCGCCGAGCTTGTTTTGGCTGAGCATTCCGCTCTCCGTTCGGGATGGCCCGAGCGGGTTCCCCCAGCACGGCACCATTGTCAGATCCCGTCGGGTTTGCCCGCCATACGCCGAGCCGGGCCCCCGGTTCCTCCCTGAAGAGCCTCGTTCCGCAACCTAGCAGGCGACTATGTCGTGTTCAATTATATCGGATTTGATTCTCACATCGTCCGCCGGGCCTTTCGACAACGGATGGCAGGCGGTCGACGGCGCGTCATCCGCGCCGTCGATCCCTCGCGGGCCGGATCAGGCGACGACCACGAAGTCGTGCTCGTCCATCAGAGCGGCGACTGCCGATTTCACGCGAGCGAAGACGTCGCCGTCATAGGCGATGAGGCCGCTCGGGCGGACGTCGATATGGTCGTTGAAGTCGGTGGTCGACATGCTGCCGATCGACAGGTTCGAGAAGACGCTCTGCTTCAGGACGATCAGGTCGCCGTCGGAGAAGGAGAAGTCCTTGATGAAGTCGACGCCGGCCTTAGGCAGGTTCTTGTCGAAGTAGAAACAGTCCATGCCCGGGCCGCCCTTCAGGATGTCGTTGCCCTGCTGGCCGGCGAGCCAGTCGTTGCCGTCCTGGCCAATGCACTTGTCCCGGCCCTTGGCGCCGAAGATCATGTCGGCGCCGTCGCCGGCCTTGGCCTTGTCGTCGCCGCCCTTGAGCTTGATGAAGTCGTCATAGTCGGTGGTGGTCTTGCCCTTCAGCGCCTTGGTGAGGGTGACCTTGTCGTCGTTCCTCGTCCCCTTGATGAACTCGCCGTTCGGCTTACCGTCGGTTTCGCTGATGGAGTTGTTGAGGACGCTCTGCCAGCCGCCGTCGAGGCCGCCGGAATTCGGCGGGCTGGAATTCCACCAGTCCCAGCCGAGGAAGGTGACCTGGCCCTTGCCGACCTGGAAGGAGAACACCGTGGCATTGCCATTGGCGTCCTCGTAGTAGCTTTCGGCGCGTGCCGGCAGATGGTGGAGGTCTGCGGCCTGGGTGTCGTCATTTCTGGGAATGGAGGCAGGCCCGCTTGCGAAGGTCGTTCCCGAAGCATCGCCCTGCCGGCTGCTTGTCCCGGTCGCCCCAAAGTCGACGAGGGACGTGCCGAAGAGCTGGTTGAGCAGCGCGGTGTTGTTGTGGTGGTAGTACTCTCCGAAGGTGACGAGCGTGCCGCCGTTCATCACGAACTGCTTGAGGATGACTCTCACGCCGGGGTCGAGATTCAGCGCACCAATCTCGAGCTCGGGGATGACGATGACGTCATAATTCTTCGTGTAGTAGCTCCACGTGCCGGCGGTCACGCCGGTGAATGTCGTGACGTGATGGGAAAGGGAATTGAGAGACTCCCTGACGTTATGGGCCTCTCCGTCCTCGTTCTCCGTCGTGTCGACGTAGGATGAATTGTAGAACAGCGCGATGTCGGCGCCGGAGAGCTTGTTCTGGTTGAGCATTCCGACCTCCTTTCGACCCGGGCCGGATTCCCATCCGGCCGCGGCGCCACATTCAGAATCCGTCGGATCGCCCGCCCACAAACCGACGAGACGGTCGTGAAGCGGGACAGCGAAGCAGCGTTGCCTGAACTTACCGATCGGCCACGGACGGCCGAAGCAGCAAAGCTATCAGGCAGACTTGCCCATTTCAATTTGAAGTTGTTGCCGGGAGAGGCGACCACCGGCCGTCGGCCGGTGCCACGTCAAGCCGGGCGCCATTCGCGAAACGGCGGCATTGGCCGGTCGCCGAAAACCTGGCAGCGGAATGTCTCGGATTGTCTTCCCGAATGGGCCGGGAGCGGCCACCGGCGAGCGGTCCGGCATTGCCACTGGTCCAAGTAAAAAGAGCGAAATTCGACGCGAGTTCATGACCTTAATCCCGAGTATCTAAGGCTGCTCAATCGTCTCCTTCGGATTCTGCTTGCTTTCTTAAAAAAACAGTCACCTATATTTGACTCTGAGGAACCTGACGAGTGTTCTTCGTGGAATGCGTTGGCTGAAAAATCGTGCGTTACAAATAACGTGGAGGATGAAATGGCTGGCGTAATAGACAACCTTGCTCAAACGAGCACTTTCCAGCCCTTCGGAGAAATAGATACATCTTATTACGGTCAGACCTTCAAGGCTGGCGGCGATTTTCTGCAGTCGCTTGACTTCAAGATCAACGCTGTCACCGGGCCGGATGATACCGAGTATCATGTTCTGATCACCACGGTAAAGGATTTGGGGGGCGGGCAGTTCCAGCCGGGAGAAGTGCTCAAGGAGGTCGAGGGCTTCGTCGAACCCTTCGACGCCGACACCGGCCTGCACCAGGTCCATGTCAATCTCAAAGGCGTCCAGCTCGAAGAAGGGAAGACCTACGCCTTCATCCTCGACGCCTTCGTCACGCGGGACGGGAGCAATGGCACGTCTCACGTGGGATCAACCGGCAATGCCTACACTGACGGTCAGCTTGTCTACTTCAATGTTGTAGGGGGCACGCGCGCCGACCACTTCAACGCCAATTGGACGGAAAGGCCGACGATAGACTTTGCTTTCAAGGCCGTCTTCAGCGACACGGGCAACACGATCTTCGGCACAAAAAATGACGACCGGATCGACAACCTCCACGCGCCCAAGGGCGGGCCGAAGGCGACCGACTTCGACGACAAGATCTACGGCAAAAAGGGCGACGACAGCCTGTATGGCGGGAAGGGCTTCGACTACCTCGACGGTGGCAAGCACAAGGACAAGCTATACGGCGGGGACGATGGCGACACACTCCTCGGCGGCAAGCAAAGAGACAAGCTCTTTGGTGGCGACGGCGAGGATTGCTTCCTGTTCAATTTCAAGATGACCAAGAAGAGCGCGAAAATGAATTTCGACAAGCTCTTCGACTTCGACGTCACCCAGGACGCCATCTACCTGCAGCAGAGCAAGTTCCCCGATCTGGCGCTCGGCGATCTGCCCGACAACGATACCCACATCGTCCTGCAGGACGGCAAGCTCTATTACAACGGGATCAAGTTTGCCGAGTTCAAACTCAGCGTTCCCACCGACGTCAACGACATCCATATCGTCGTCTACGCCTGATCGACCGCTCCCTCGAAATGGCCGTGCCGGCTGCCGGCACGGCCCGGGCGTTGTCAGCTTGCGCGGTAGACCCGCTCCAGCATTTCCTTGCAGGCTTCCGCCTGGTCGAGGCCGGAGGGCTCTCCCCAGCGCTTGATGATGTCGCGGAGGTCGCGGATGGCGACATCGACGGCCGTGTAGACATCGATGTCGGTATCGTCGTCCTCAGCGGTGAACTCTTCGCATTTCGGACGAAACGCAATCACTACACCCATACCAGCCCCAGTCCCCGAATCAGGTGAATCGATTCCCTAGGATCGACCGGGAACGGTTAATTTTGTCTGGCGGGTGGGCCGGCCCCGGTCGCCGGGGCCGGCGCGTCAGCCGAGCTGGATCAGCACCTTGTCGCCGTCGAGCCGGACCGGGAAGGTCTTGAGGTTGATGCAGACCGGCGCACCCTTGGCCTCGCCGGTGCGATAGTCGAAGCGCCCGTTATGCTTGGGGCATTCGATGATCTCGTCCATGACCAGGCCGTCCGACAGGTGGGCATGCTCGTGGGTGCAGATGCCGTCGGTGGCGTAGAACTGGTCGTCCGGCGAGCGGTAGATCGCATAGGTGCGGCCATCGTGATCGAAGCGGATGACGTCCTCCGGCTCGATGTCGTCCTTCGCGCAAGCCTCGATCCATGCGCCTGTCGTCGTGTCGCTCATTCGCGTTCCCTGAAGCTGGTTTCGTCCTGGGGCGTGGCGGTCAGTAGACCACGACGCTGCGGAT
>JAGRKY010000410.1 GCA_020442095.1 Bauldia sp. | reverse complement strand
CGCCTTCCTCGGCCGGCTCAATCCGATCGGCATCCTCTTCGCCGGCCTGCTGCTGGCGCTTTCCTATATCGGCGGCGAGGGCATCCAGATCTCGCTCGGCGTCTCCGACCAGATCACGCGGGTCTTCCAGGGCATGCTGCTCTTCTTCGTGCTGACCTGCGACACCTTCATCTTCTACCGGGTCCGCTTCGTTGCAGCCCGGCGACGCCAGGCGGGGGAGGTGACGCATGGACATGCTTGAAGGCATCCTGCTTACCATCGTCACGGCCGCGACGCCGCTGGTCTTCGCGGCGATCGGCGAGCTCGTGTCGGAGCGCGCCGGCGTCCTCAACCTCGGCGTCGAGGGGATGATGGCGGTCGGGGCGGTCTGCGGCTTCGCCGCCGCCAATCTCACCGGCGAGCCGACGATCGGCGTGCTGGCAGGGATTCTCGGCGGCATGGTCATGGCGGCGCTCTTCGCCGTGGTGACGCTGATCTTCGTCGCCAACCAGGTCGCCTCGGGATTGGCGCTGACGCTGTTCGGGCTGGGGCTTTCGGCCCTGATCGGCGACGCCTTTGTCGGGATTCCGGGGATCGGCATGCCAAGCATCCACATCCCGGTGCTGTCCGATATCCCGGTCATCGGCGTGCTGATCTTCGGCGAGGACCCGCTGACCTACGTCGCGGTCATTCTCACCATCGTCGTCGCCTGGTTCCTGTTCCGGACGCGGGGCGGCCTGATCCTCCGCTCGGTCGGCGACAACCACGTCTCGGCCCATGCGCTCGGCTATGGCGTGGTCAAGGTGCGTTTCCTCGCCGTCCTCTTCGGCGGTGCCTGCGCCGGCCTCGGCGGCGCCTATCTGTCGCTGGTCTACACGCCGCAATGGACGCAGAACATGACCGCCGGCCGCGGCTGGATCGCGCTGGCGCTGGTCGTCTTCGCGAGCTGGCTGCCGCTGAGGGTGCTGATCGGCGCGGTGCTGTTCGGCGGCATCAGCATCCTCCAGCTCCATGCCCAGGGCTTCAACGTGCCGATTCCGTCCCAGTTCCTGTCGATGCTGCCGTATCTGACGACCGTCATCGTGCTGGTGCTGATCTCGCGGAACCGGACGCTGCTCCGGGTCAACACGCCGGCCTGCCTCGGCCAGCCTTTCGTCCCCGACCGTTGACGGGGTTCGCGAGGCTTGAATCTGCAGCGTAGAGTGGCGCGGATTTTGCTTTTCAATTGCGTGATCGGACAATGGTGCGACACGCGGACAACCAGGAGAACCACATGAACAAACTGCTGATAGCTGCGAGCGCCGCGGTCGCCCTGGCGATTGCGACGGGCTCCGCGAGCGCCGAGGACAAGCTCAAGGCCTGCTGGGTCTATGTCGGGCCGCATAACGACGGCGGCTACTCCGAAGGCCACGACAAGGGCCGCCAGATGGTCGACAAGGAACTCGGCGACAAGGTCGAGACGAGCTACGTCGAGAACGTGCCGGAAGGTCCGGACGCCGAGCGCGCGATCGAGCGCCTGGCGCGGTCTGGCTGCGGCATCATCTTCACGACGTCCTTCGGCTTCATGGACCCGACGATCAAGGTTGCCGAGAAGTTTCCGGACGTGAAGTTCGAGCACGCGACCGGCTTCAAGACCGCCGACAACGTCACGACCTACAATGCCCGCTTCTACGAAGGCCGCTACATCATCGGCCAGATCGCCGCAAAGATGTCGAAGACCGGCGTTGCCGGCTACATCGTTTCCTTCCCGATCCCGGAAGTGATCATGGGCATCAATTCGTTCATGCTCGGCGCCCAGTCGGTCAACCCGGACTTCAAGATCAAGATCGTCTGGGTCAATTCCTGGTTCGATCCCGGCAAGGAAGGCGATGCCGCCAAGGCGCTGTTCGACCAGGGCGCCGACATCATCACCCAGCACACCGACTCGCCGGCGCCGCTCCAGATCGCGCAGGAGAGGGGGCTTCACGGCTTCGGCCAGGCGCATGACATGTACGACTTCGCGCCGAAGGCCCAGTACACCGCGATCGTCGACAACTGGGGTCCCTACTACGTCAAGCGGGTCCAGGCTGTCCTCGACGGCACCTGGAAGAGCGAGCAGAGCTGGGAAGGCCTGAAGGACGGCATGCTGGTGATGGCCGACTACACCAACCTTCCGGACGACGTCGTCAAGATGGCCGAGGAGACCGAGGCGGCGATCATCTCGGGCGATCTCCATCCCTTCAAGGGCCCGGTCTACAAGCAGGACGGCACCGAGGTCGTTGGCGAGGGCGCTGTTGTCGACGACGGGACGCTGCTCGGCATGAACTTCTACGTGAAGGGCATCGACGGCGAAATCCCGCAATAGGCGGCGCCAACGATCCGCTACCGAAATCCGGGCGCGCTCCGAGCTTGGGGCGCGCCTTTTTCTTGGGGTCCTAACCCGAAACACATGGTGCCATGTCCGGTTTCATCGTCGATTGGCTGAACCTGATCATCCGCTGGGCCCATCTCGTCGTGGGCATCGGCTGGATCGGCACCTCCTTCTATTTCATCGCCCTCGACCTCTCCTTGAGGAAGCGGGAGAACATGCCGGAGGGCGTCTACGGAACCGCCTGGGAGGTTCACGGCGGCGGCTTCTACCACGTCGAGAAATACCTGGTGGCGCCGAAGTCGCTGCCGCCGGATCTGCTCTGGTACAAGTGGGAGGCCTATCTCACCTGGG